>CAZKNW010000364.1:0-4617 GCA_964554035.1 uncultured Verrucomicrobiota bacterium | reverse complement strand
TTTCTCTGTGCCCCCCCGTGTCTCCGCCTGTCCCGCCACTGCGGGGTGAGAGAAATGATGATTCGGTGTGAGAATGGAACAAGTGATCCGATTCACATCGGATTCTACGATCTGGCGGTAGAATCGCTTGTCAAAGCGATCACTTAGAGTTGGAGCAATATCGGAATGTGAGCAGAAGGGTAGAGCCCGTCGCTCCGCGCGGGCCTCTGCTGCGGACAGAGTTTCAATGGTTCTTGGGCTAAGGGAAGCCCTGCTCGAGCGCTCACGGAGTGATCGCCCTACCGGTGCTGAGAGGAACAAAGGATTCCTGTTTCGGTTGAATTATCCGGGTTGCATGGCGTAGAACTGCTGCTCCTTTTCCACTGAAAATCTGAATCTTTTCCACATGTCGATTCGAAGTCTCGCGATTCGTTGTCTGGTCACTCTGGTGGCCATTTCGTCCCTGTCCCTTTCCGCCGCTGCCAAGAAGCGT
This sequence comes from uncultured Verrucomicrobiota bacterium, assembly GCA_964554035.1. Taxonomy (GTDB): domain Bacteria; phylum Verrucomicrobiota; class Verrucomicrobiia; order Limisphaerales; family CAZKNW01; genus CAZKNW01. Next base: position 4,145 of record CAZKNW010000364.1, on the reverse strand, counting down.
CCCAACATCCTGTTCGTCTTCACCGATGACCAGGCGACGTTCACGGTGAGTGGTCATCCGGATGCCCATCCCCACGCCAATACACCGAACATGGACCGGTTGATCAAGGAGGGCGCCAACCTGATGAACTCCTTCACCGTGACGCCGGTGTGCAGTCCCTCACGGGCCAGCCTGATGACCAGTCGCTATGGATCCGAGGTCGGCATCACCGATTGGCTGCATCCGAGCCGTGAGGTGGAACACGGTTTGGATCCGGACAAGTGGGTGACCTTTCCCAAGGTGCTTTCCGAAGCAGGCTACATGACGGGACTCGTGGGCAAGTGGCATTTGGGCCTGACGGATGAAATGCATCCGACGAAGTTCGGGTTCCAGTATTTCATGGGACATCGGCATGGAGGCTTCAAGACGAGCGATCCGGATCTGGAAAAGGATGGGAAGCAGCAGGACTTCAAGGGACTCACCGCCGACATCCTCGCCGACTACGCCATCGATTTCATGAAGGACCACAAGGAGAAGCCCTTCTTCCTGGCATTGCATCATCGGGCACCTCACACGCGTTGGCTTCCCGTTTCCGATGAGGACTGGGCGCCCTACAAGAACCTTTCGGATGCGGATACGAAGATTCCCAACCCCGACTATCCCGACCTCGACATTGAACGGGTGAAGCGGATGACCCGCGAGTATCTCGCCAGTGTCCGCAGCGTGGATCGCAACCTCGGTCGTGTGCTCAAGGCGCTGGATGACCTCAAGCTTTCCGACAACACGGTGGTGATCTATTCCAGCGACCATGGATACAACATGGGTCACAACGGCATCTGGCATAAGGGCAACGGACACTGGGTGCTCAAGCCCATGCCCCAGGTGACCAACCCGAACATTCCACGCGGTCAGCGTCCGAACATGTATGACCTTTCCATCAAGGTGCCGACGTTCATCCGTTGGCCGGGAGTGGTGAAGCCCGGGACGGTGGTGAATGAGACCGTTTCCAATCTCGACTGGTTTCCAACCTTCCTTTCGATGGCGGGCATCAAGAAGCCGAATGGACTGAAGCTTCGTGGACGTGACATCACGCCTGTCCTGACGGGCAAGGCCAAGGACTGGGAAAACGACTTCTTCGGTCAGTACAGCACCAAACATCAGTCACAGACCGACATGCGTGCCTATCGGACCGAGCGGTGGAAGCTGATCCGGGACTACAAGAATTTCGAACGCGACGAGTTCTACGACCTGAAGAACGACCCGGCGGAAGGGAACAACCTGATCAACAGCGACAATCCGGAGGTACAGAAGGCGATTGCGGATCTGGACAAGAAGCTGCAGGCGAAGCTGAAGGAGATCAAGGATCCCGCGGTGAAGGCCCTGGGAAAGGTGAAGGGCAAGGTGGTGACCTCCACCCTCTGGGACAAGATGGACATCGGGCCGTTCTACTCCGGAGGTCTGAAGGAATGGGCCAACGATCCCAAGCGCAGGGAGGGTGAGAGCCTGGCCCTGAAGGGAATCTCCATCCCGCTTGGTAAGGACCGTCACAACAGCTCGGCTGCGGTAACTTTTGACACGGAGATGCTGCGTGTCGCCTACGCATGGGAAGGTGGCTTCCTGAGGTTGCCTGTGGGACGTGACGGGTTGGAAGGTATTGCTGAGCCGCGTGGCATGAAGCTCTTTTCCACGCCTTATTCGCCGGGCTGGTCGAACGCCAAGGGGGCGCTTGAGGACCCTCGGCCCAAATGGGAAGGAGAGAGCAACGGTTACGGGCCGCTTCCTGATTCCTGGGCCCATTACGAGGGGCTTTATCGGAATGGCGACCAGGTGGTCTTCCAGTATCGCGTGGGACAGCGGGAGGTCCTGGAGACGCATCAGTTGCTGGAACATTCCGGCGCCACTTTCGTGAACCGGCAGTTTCGGGTTGGTCCCTCAAAGGAGTCCCGACTGATTCGACTGGCCACGGATGTGGACAGCAAGGCCGTCAGCAAGGGGCAGGTGGCGTGGCTGGCCAACGACGTGGAGCGTTACTGGATCCTTGCCTCGGTCAGCGGCGATCTGAAGAACGGCATCGAGGTCCGGAAAGGGGAACTGGTGTTGAAGGTGCCGGCCAGCGAGAAGGCCCTCAATTTCAACGTGGCCGTAGGGCGTGGCAATGGAGGCAACGCCCCGAAGTGGGAGAAGGCGCTGGTCGCCCTGGTGAAGAAGAACGGCGGCAAACCTGACTGGAAGAAGCTCACCTCCGGTGGGCCCGCCCTTTGGACCGAGAGGGTAGTCACGCAGGGACGTCGTGCCCCGGACAAGGGTGCCTACGTGGTCGATACGATTACCGTGCCGGAACAGAATCCCTGGAACTCGTGGATTCGCTGCAGCGGCTTTGACTTCTTCAGCGATGGTCGTGTGGCGCTCTGCTCGGTGACTGGCGATGTCTGGATCATAGAGGGTGTGGACGAAGACCTGAAGGAATTGAAGTGGAAGCGCTATGCGACCGGACTGTTTCAACCACTCGGGCTCAAGATCGTGAAAGACAAGATCTATGTCCTGGGTCGTGACCAGATCACACGGTTTCATGATCTCAACGGTGACGGTGAGGCGGACTACTATGAGAACTTCAACAACGACGTCTGCATCTCGTCCCACTACCATGAGTTCTGCCTCAATCTGGAGACGGATACAGATGGGAACTTCTATTTCATCAAGGGCGGCAACCTGCGCGATGCCAAGCATCCCCACCATGGGTGTATGATCCGCGTCTCGAGGGATGGCAGTGAATTGAGCGTCGTGGCCACCGGACACCGCGCCCCCAATGGCATGAGCATCGGGCCCAACAACGAAATGACCTCGAGTGACAACGAGGGCAACTGGGTGCCTTCCTCAAGGGTCAACCTGGTGAAGCAGGGCGGTTTCTACGGTCATGTCTACACGGCCCACATGGACGAGCAGCCGAAGTCGTATGATCCTCCCATCTGCTGGCTTCCCCACCAGTTGGACAATTCCTCCGGAGGCCAGGTCTGGGTCACCAGCGACAAGTGGGGTCCGTTCAAGGGAGACCTGCTACACACCAGCTACGGAAAGTGCCGTCTCTTCAAGGTCATGATGGAGGACGTGAAGGGCAAGACGCAGGGAGGAGTCGCCCAGTTTCCGTTGAACTTTGATTCCGGAGTCATGCGTGGAAGGTTCAGTCCCTTTGATGGACAGCTCTACCTTGCAGGGCTTCGGGTCTGGCAGAGCAGCGGTGCCCGCTTCGGTGCCTTTCATCGTGTGCGCTACACCGGCGAAAAGGTCTACATGCCGGCTGAGCTGCACGTGAAGAAGGATGGACTGGAATTGACCTTCACCCAGCCTCTGGATCGCGAGTTTGCCGAGGACACCGAGAGCTATGCTGTCGACCAGTGGAACTACCAGTGGACCCAGAACTACGGTTCCAAAATGTATTCCGTCGAGGACCCGGACAAGGAACTGGGCAGCAAACGGCAGCAGTCCTTTGGTGGTGAAACCGTCAATGTGGAATCCGCCAAGCTTTCCAAGGACGGCAAGACCGTCTTCCTCAAGCTCTCGAAGGTTCAGCCCGTCATGCAGATGCGTGTGCGCTACAACCTGGATGCGAAGGATGGGGAACTGGTCCGTGGTGAGATCTTCAACACCATCAACGCGGTGCCTTGATACCCGAGAGTCTTGTCTCACCCCGCAGTGGCGGGACAGGCGGTGGCATTGAGAGTCACGGAGTGGTTGCAAAAAGAGAACTCCGTGTCTCAGTGAGAGAAAAACCAGACAATTCATGATCAAACAATCCAAACTCGATATGATCCTCAATCCCGGGAAACACTGCCCTGGGACTTCCATTGGACTCCTTATCCTGCGCCTGTCTGGACTCTTCATGCTTTGCGCCCACGGTTGGGGCAAGCTGATGAGCTTCGGTGAAAAGTCTGGATCGTTCCCTGATCCCCTGGGAATCGGCAATGCGGCGAGTCTTTCGGGGGCGGTCTTTTCCGAGGTCTTCTGTGCGTTGCTGGTGGTGATCGGTTTGGGTACCAGACTGGCGGTATGGCCCCTCGTGTTCACCATGCTTGTTGCGGCCTTTCTGGTTCACGCGGATGATCCATGGAACCGGAAGGAGTTTGCGCTGCTCTATGTCTTCCCCTTCCTGGCGCTGGCCTTCACCGGTG
>CAZKNW010000363.1:0-4637 GCA_964554035.1 uncultured Verrucomicrobiota bacterium | reverse complement strand
AGGGTTCACGCCGCTCACGAAAAGGGACTTGGCATCCCGATCGTCGGCGATGTGCTTTACGGAACCGGAACGCAGCAGGCCGGAGAGCTGAAGCTCCATGCCTGCCAGATAGCCTTTCTGGATCCGGACACCGAAGCTCTGGTCACCTACCGATCGGAGCCCTCATTCTGAAAGCACGATCGAGGAGGTCATTGGTTTCACAACCGATGCCACAGTCTCATCAGATCAGGTGATTGGGGAAATCAGACGTCCGTTCGCAGGCGACCTGTTCCATCACCTGCTGCAACTGACGCTTCAGTATGGTGATGGTGTGGTCTCCCCCCTGGCTCCCCAAGGCTCCGACTCCATACATGAAGGAGCGTCCCATGAAGGTGAACTGGGCTCCCCTTGCAAGGGCACAGGCCACGTCTGGACCTGAACGGATCCCACTGTCCATCATCACGACCGTGCGGTCGCCAAATTCCTTCGCGAGCTCGGTCATCGGGTCAATGGTCGACTGACCCGCGTCGAGCTGGCGACCTCCATGATTGGAAACAATGAACCCGTCCGCACCCAGCTTGAGAGCCAACTCGGCATCCTCGCGGGTCACCACACCCTTTACCACCAGCTTGCCCTTCCACCGGTCCCGGATGGCCTCGATCCGCTTCGGATTCAATCGGCCGCTGAAGGTCTTGTTCATGAAGAGACCAAGATGCTTCATGCTCAGTCCCTTTGGGATATAGGGAGTCAGGGTCTTGAATTCGGGAATCCCCTTGAGGAGCTGCCCCATGCACCAGGCGGGACATCCCATCATCTGCATCACGTTCCTAACCGACATCTGGGGCGGAATGGATAGCCCGTTCCGGATCTCCTTGGGTCTCCAGGCAAACGTGGGGGTATCCGCAAGGATCACCAACACAGGCAGCCCCGCGGCACTGACCCGGTCCAGAAGCTTGTCACGAAGCTCATCCTCTGCCGGATGATACAACTGAAACCACGCCTGCCCTTCAGTGAGTTCCGCCACCGTTTCCACACTGGCCGTCGCCACCGTACTCAGGATGAAGGGAATGTTGTGCTGCTTGGCTGCCTTCGCAAGGATCTCGGTGGCGCCCGGCCACATCAGGCCCTGAAGGCCGATCGGCGAAATCCCAAAAGGGGCGTCGTAGGTATGACCGAAAAGCTCGGTTTTCAGGTCAGACCCCGGATATTCCTTCAAATACCATGGTCTCAGGCGGGTTTCCCTGATCTCATCCGTGTTCCTTCTGAGATTAATCTCTGAATTGCAGCCACCCTCCAGGTACTCAAAGGCGAAACGCGGCATCCTCTGCCTTGCTCTTTCGCGGAGAAACTCAATCGACGCATACTGTGAGTGCATCCACAAAGGCTAGCCCAAGGCCCAAGCACCCGACAACAGATTCCTTCAACAAGTTATGTCCGGATTTCAACAAGAAATCCCTCCCTCATAACGTCTCCCACTTTCCCCTTGAGCCCCCCTCTCGCGCTCCGATCACGGCGCGAGGATCGCACTGAGAGCACCTGTCTACTCCTGACTCCTTCCAAGGTATCGAGCACCGAGTCAAAGTAGGCCTTCAGCTTGTCATCCAGCTTCTCGAAACCAGCGGAAGAACGCGATTGGCCCAGCGCATGCCGCATGGCATTGTGCATCATGTACCGACCCGTCACCGTGTTCATGTGAATGGCATCCCGATAGATGTCCTCCAGTTTTTCAAAGGGTGCCTTCCCCTTCTCAATGTCCGTCGCGACCTTCGCCAGCAGGTCCTGCGCATGCGTCTGCCGGAACACCCTCCCTGGAAAACGTTTCCGGAGTTTGTCGAGCAGCGCCCTGATATAGGCCTGACTGTGCTGCATCTTGCCGGAAGTCGCATCGGAGGCGTATTCCTCGGCACGGGTTGCATGCCTCGCCCATCCCGTATGGATCACCACTTCCGCCTCCTTCTGCATCCCCACCCACTTTGAAATCGTCTCGAAATCCTCCTCAAGGGTAGCACCGTAGTGGGACTGGAAGGAGACCATGTCATACTGCTTCTCGGAGAGTGCCTTCGGCCACAACGTCGACGCCTTTACACAGGGTTTCTCCGGATTGGCATGAATGTAGGGAAGACTCTTGCCACAATCGACGTGCCACTGGACGTCGCCATCCAGCTTTGCCGGAACGGTATCCCAGGTCAGGGAGTTACCGATTAGAAACACGCTCTTCTCAGCCGCCGCTGCCCCCAAGGCCAGGGACAGAAGGACCACCAATGGAATCAGGCTTGATCTTGCTTTCATGGAACTCCGGAGAGCTTGCGCGGGAATGGGCCGGAGTCAATCTGGGATTCTTGTCCCGTCATTCCCATTTGCTTCCCTTTCAAACTCCCTTTTGCTTTGCCCCTCCAACATATGAGGTCCTACGAACTCTTGAGAGACGTATTTAAGATCACTAGCCCCAAGAAGGTCTCCGATGACATGAGTCTTTCGTTGTCCATGATCTACAAGTGGGCCCAGCCGCCGGAGACCGAGAACGGAAGCGGAACGATCAACCCCCTCGACAGGATCGAGCAGCTGATCCAGAGCACCCGGGACGCCAGGCTGGCTCAATGGGTTTCCGAGCGGGCCGGAGGCTTTCACATCGAGAATCCCGATTCCAACTGGCCGCATCCCTTCTACCTGATCCCGGCAACCAACAAGGTCGTACAGGAATTCGCGGATCTCCTGTCCGTCATCGCCAACGCCGCAAGTGACAATCACATCTCCTCGGATGAAGCCGCCACCATCCGAAAGACCTGGGAGCAGTTGAAATCGGTGACTGAAGGATTTGTCCAGTGTTGCGAGGAAGGCAACTTTGGGGGGCTCAAGGCGGAAGTGTCCGGGGAGCAACCCAAGGTCTCCTGATCCATGGTGAAGTCATCGAGACGGGGTCCACCGCAGACTGCGGAGGGTCAGGATCCCAAGGACGCCAAGGCCTCATCGACATAATCGAAGGTCGAGAGGATGTCAGGCTTCCCATCCACGATGGCCACATCATGCTCAAAGTGGGCGGACGGCTTGCCGTCTGCGGTGACCACGGTCCACTTGTCCTTGAGCTGTTTCACCCTGGGAGTGCCCATGTTGATCATTGGTTCAATGGCCAGAACCATACCTTCCTTGATCTCCACACCATCACCCTTGCGGCCGTAATTGGGAATCTGCGGAGCTTCATGCATCTTCCTGCCCAAGCCATGACCGACATATTCCTCGACCACGCCGTAACCGTAACGTTCGGCATGCGTCTGGACGGCATTGCTGATGGCCCCGATCCGGTTCCCCACCACCGCCTCTTCGATACCGAGATAAAGCGACTTGCGCGTGACCCTCAGTAGTTTCTCCACGGTCGGATCAATCTTTCCGACTGCATAAGTGAAGGCATGGTCTCCGTACCAGCCGTCCTTCAGGACTCCACAATCTACCGAAATCACGTCACCTTCGGAGAGGGGAACCTCCTTTGGCACTCCATGGATCACCTGTTCATTCACGGAAATGCACAATGAATTGGGAAATCCATAAAGCCCCTTGAAAGCCGGAGTCGCATCATGGCTTCGGATGAATTCCTCAGCCAGGGCATCCAGATGCAGGGGAGTCACTCCCGGTTTGATCTCCCCGGCAAGCATGCCAAGGGTCCTGGAGACGAGCTGCGCACTGATGCGCATCATCTCGATCTCCTCACGTGTCTTCAATTGTACTTTGTTTCCCATGTCGTCGTCGGGTTCCTCACGTGCATGGGGATCCCATTCGAAATGATGGCCATGGCCACGGTTCATGAGGCCTGGATCTCAATGCCAACCGGGCAATGATCCGAACCCATGACGTCGGGACGGATAAAAGCGTTCTTGAGCTTTGGACGCAACACCTCGGATATCCCGAAATAGTCAATGCGCCATCCCACATTCCGCTTTCTTGCTCCTGCCCGGTAGCTCCACCATGAATAGTGCCCCCCGCCCTTCTCAAACTCCCGGAAGGTGTCGACGAACCCGGAGTCCAGTAGTTCGGTGAAGGCATTTCGTTCCTCGATGGTGAAGCCCGCGTTCTTGGTGTTGGTCCTGGGATTGGCCAGGTCAATCTCCTGATGCGCCACATTGAGATCCCCACAGAAAATCACCGGCTTGTCCTTCTCCAGCTTCTTCAGGTGTTTCCTGAAGGCCACGTCCCACTCGAGGGTCCGGTAATCAAGCCTGGCCAGTTCCCTCTGTGAGTTCGGGGTGTAGACCGTTACAAGGTGGAAACCGTTGAACTCGGCATTGATCACACGCCCCTCCTTGTCCAGCCGTTCATCCCCCATCCCATTGGTCACCGACAGCGGTGCAACCCTGGTGAAGATCGCCGTTCCGGAATAGCCCTTCTTCTCCGCAGAGTTCCAGAACTGTTGATAATCACCAGGCCATTCCAATTCAGCCACCTGTTCCTGTTCCGCCTTCGTCTCCTGAAAACAGATCACGTCCGGGGATTCCTCCTTGAGATAGGAGAGCAGTCCGTTCCGGACTGCGGCACGGATGCCGTTCACGTTCCAGGAAATCAATTTGAGTCGTTTTTCCTTCGCTGCCATGGGCCCGCATTGTCTGCACAAGGCGCCCACGGGCAAATCAAATCACGCCAGCTCTCCCACGCATTTTTGGTTTGCAGCC
>CAZKNW010000362.1:0-4646 GCA_964554035.1 uncultured Verrucomicrobiota bacterium | reverse complement strand
TGCGCCAGTAGAGCTTGTTGTCGGGATCCTGAACGTTTGCGGAGTCGCGAATCCGGCTGGACTGGCGATAGGTCGCCGAGAGCGCCAGTTCCCGGACCAGCCATTTCACCGACCAGCCCTTCTCCATGAAGCGCACAGCCAGGTCATCGAGAAGTTCGGGGTGCGAAGGTTTGGCGCCGAGGCGCCCGAAGTTGCTGGGTGTCGAGACGAGGGCCGTGCCGAACATGCGGCTCCAGACCCGGTTCACAAAGACCCTTGCCGTCAGGGGATTCTCGCGGTTGGCGATGGATCGCGCCAGTTCGAGGCGTCCTGAACCTTCATTGAATTCGCTCCGCTTCTCCTTGCCGAAGATGGTCAGGAATCCGCGGTGGACCTCGTCCCCGAGATTCTTCGCATCACCGCGGAGATGGACCTTCAGGTTGACCGGTTCCTTCTCGCGAATGATGTGGATCGCATCCTCGGGCTTGTCTGCCTGGCCATCCTTCCTGGTCTTGGTGGAATCGGTCAGGGGGCGGTTGAACATCTCGGTTCCGGCAAAGACACCCGCCAGCGCGTAGTAGTCCTCGGTCGGGATGGGATCATACATGTGGTCGTGGCATCGGGCACAGGCGACCGTCAGTCCAAGCAGGCCGCGGGTGACGGTGTCCACCCGGTCCTCCCATTCATCCGCCATCACCTGCGCGCTGCGCCTTGCATAGTATTTGGGTCCCAGGCCGATGAAGCCGAGTGCCGCATGTTCGTCCGGGTTGTCGGGAAAAAGGCGGTCTGCCGCGAATTGACGCCTGATGAACTCATCATAGGGCAGGTCATCGTTGAAGGCATCGATCACCCAGTCACGGTAGAGGTAGGCATTGGGGTAGAAGAGCTCATTGTTGTTCCCCACGATGTGAGCCTGATCCTCGGCGTATCGAACGACATCGAGCCACAGCTTGGCCCAGTTTTCGCCAAAGGCGGGAGAGGCGATCAGTTGGTCGATCCAAGCGGTGTAGGCGGCCTCGTCGTCCTTGTAGAGGAACATCTCCATTTCCCCGGACGAGGGGGGAAGCCCGGTGATGTCGATGGCGGAGCGGATTCCGAGTGTGAAGCGGTCGGCTTCCTTCGATGGTGCAACACCTTCTTTCTGGAGTTTTGCGAGGATGAAGGAATCGATCGGCCCCTTGATCCATTGCTGAGGATCCCTGACCTCCACCGTGTGGCGTGTGGGGCGTCGAAAGGACCAGAACTCCCTTTCCTCGTCCCAATTGAAGGACTTCTTGTCCACGGCTGCGACGGAAAGAGCGCCGTGCAACAGCAGCAAGGTCAGGAAAATGGATATCCGGCCACACATGGTTTTTGCGACGCTAGCAACTTAGGGCCATTCAAGAAAACCTCAATTCGTCCTGCGGAAGGCGGAACTCCAAGCGGATGGGGATTGCCTCGTCCGTTGTTGGGACTCCTGATTTCCTCAGTTCGACCGGTTTGCGCTTGTTCTGGAACTCTTGCGGTTCACCTTGCGCGCCGCCCAAGCGCCAGCGATGGCGCCGCAGAGATGCCCCTCCCAGGAGATGGCCTGATCCTGGGGAAAAACCCCGAGCAGTAGACTTCCATAGAGCAGGAAGACCACAACGGAGATCAATGCCGCCAGCCAGCTCCGCATGTAGAAGCCTGCGACGATGAGGTAGGCGATTTCTCCATAGACGAGGGCACTGGCCCCGATGTGCATGCTTGGCCTTCCCAGAAGCCAGGTTCCAATCCCGCTTACCAGCCAGATCAACAGAAGGGCCCGGCCTGCCTTGTAGGAACGGTTCCAGAACAGGAGCGTGGTCAGGACGAAAAGGGTGGAGCAGTTGGCGAGAAGGTGCTGCAGGTTTCCGTGCAGGAACGGGCTGAACAGGATGCCGCGCAGTCCGATCAGGGTCCTTGGAAGGATTCCGAACTGAAGCAGCCAGTTGTTCAGGATGATGTTGAAGCCATGGATGGCGCAGATGATGACGATCAGGGTGAAACTCACCTCGAGCGCCTCGCTCAGGGCAAGGGACTTTCGGTTGAAGTTTCGGCGTGACATCGGGACAGCTTCGGTTGATTCAAAGGGACAGGCAAGGTTCACCCATGCGATTTGCCCTGGGTGTTGATGGAATCATGTTTCACAAAAAGGTCATAGGTCCGGTCTTGGCGGTGCTTCTCCTTTCCGTTGGCGGAACAAAGGCGGCGCCCCTTGAGGTGCCGAAGGATGCCTACCCATTGTCAGTCCGCTCTTTGACTCTCATGGAGGAGTCACCCCTTGTCGTGGAACCCATCATAGGGAAGCTGAAGGTGGTCTGGAGACCCAAGGCAGGATTGAAGGCGATCAGGGACGCGGAATTCTGGTATTCGCTGGGACCGCCTGGACGTTGGAAAGGGAGGCACTGGGAGAAGGTTCCTTTGAAGAAGCGGGGCATCGGGATGGAGACCTGGCTGCCGGTGGATTCCATCGAAGTTCCGTTGCTGTGTCTTGTGAAGGTGACGCTCGCAGGTGGTGAGAAGGTCCTGCCGATGGAGGAATTCATTCCGGGTGCCTTGGGTCTGGAAGCACCGACCCGGGCGTTCTGGCCCTTTCTCGAAGGTTTCGAGGAAGGAGGGGGGCGATGGAGGGTGTCTGGTAGTGGAAGGGCTGCCGTGGTTGCGGGCGGTCACTCCGGCAAGCACAGCCTTGGGCTCTCGCTGCATCCTGACCGATCCCAGGAAACGGTGTCCACCTCCCTGATCCAGGGATGGCATTTTGACTTCCAGAATGCAGAGGGGCTCCGCATCTGGGCCAGATCCAAGGAAGCAGGTGTGAAGGTGCGGCTGCTGCTGGAGACCGAGGCTCAGGAGGTCACATTGATTCCTCATCCTAGTGAGCTTGACGCGACATCTTCTTGGACGGCACTCGATTTCGATCTGCTGGGTGTGAAGAACCTCGTCCTCGGTGATATCGTCCGGGTTCATTTTGCGGTGGTGGCTCCACCTGGCGGGACGGTGCAGTTCGATGATTTTCAATTGCTCGGAAAGTGGGTGCTCGATCGGCAATAGAGATCCAGTGATCCGGGGCTGAATGAGGCAGTTTCATCATTTTAATGAAAATCATTTGAGTTTTTCATCCCCGCTCTTGTAGCGTCTTTCGCGTCGACCCTGCAGATACCTTCTCAAGCCTTTTCCTGGTATTTGCGTTCCAACCTACCCATTCAAACCACGTAGCCGAACGCCATGATTCGAAAAGTCATCCTGTTGTCTTTGCTTATGTTTCCCATGTTCCTGATGGCCCAGGAACCCAGTCCAGCCGAGTTGAAGGAGATTGAAGCCGCTGCACAGGAGGCTGAAACGTCGGTCCAGGGCGGGGGAGCTGATTATGATGCAGCGATGTCCGCTGCCGCCCAGGCATCACCAGCGGAGGTGGTCACCCTGGATTCGGGTGACACGGCCTGGATGATTGTGGCCTCGGCCCTTGTGCTTTTCATGACCCTTCCCGGCCTCGCGCTGTTCTATGGGGGGCTGGTTCGATCCAAGAACGTCCTTTCCGTCCTCGTGCAGTGCTTCGTCATTGCAGCCCTGATGTCGATCCTTTGGATGGCCTACGGATACAGCTTTGCGGCTTCCGAAGGGAACAACCTCATTGGAGGCACGGAGTTCCTTTTCCTCAAGCACATGGGTGTGGACACCCTGAACGGCACGATTCCGGAGAGTGTCTTCGTCATGTTCCAGATGACCTTCGCGATCATCACCCCGGCGCTGATCGTTGGAGCCTTTGCCGAGCGCATGAAGTTCAAGTCGATCCTGATGTTCAGCGTGATCTGGTTTACCCTGAGCTATGTCCCTGTCTGGCACATGGCTTGGGGAGGTGGACTCTTCGCCAAGAATGGTGTCCTGGATTTTGCAGGGGGCACGGTTGTCCACATCAATGCGGGTATCGCCGGATTGGTGGCCTGCATCATGGTGGGCAAGCGAAAGGGATACCCCCAGTCGCTGATTGCACCGCACAGCGTCCCTTTGACAGTGGTGGGAGCGGGCATGCTCTGGGTGGGCTGGTTCGGCTTCAATGCAGGCAGCGAGCTTGCCGCGGATGGAACCGCGGGCATGGCGATGCTCGTGACACAGCTGGCAACGGCAGCAGCGGTGCTGGCATGGATCGGACTGGAATGGGCCCATAGCGGAACGCCGACGGCGGTGGGTGTGGCCACCGGTGCGGTGGCCGGCCTGGTCGCCATCACACCGGCATCGGGAACCGCAGGGCCGGTTGGTGCCATCCTGATCGGCCTTTGTTCCGGTTTCCTCTGTTATTTCACCGCCACGACCATGAAGAAGAAATTTGGATATGATGACAGCCTAGACGTCTTTGGCGTGCATGGCGTCGGAGGCATCGTGGGCGCGATCCTGACCGGTGTCTTTGCAGCCGAGGCCTTTGGCGGGGCGGGTCTTGAGAAGGAGACCGTGGCCTCCCAGGTTGGAGCACAGGTGATGTCGGTAGTGGTGACCGTGGTGTGGAGCGGGATTGTTTCCTTCGGCGCCCTGAAACTGACGGATGCCGTCTTTGGGCTGAGGGTCCCTGAAGATCACGAGGAACAGGGATTGGACATGACAGAACACGGAGAGACGGGTTACAACCTTTAAAACTGAGCTGACGGAGAAACGTTTATATGAAAAAGATCGAA
>CAZKNW010000361.1:3244-4661 GCA_964554035.1 uncultured Verrucomicrobiota bacterium | reverse complement strand
CACATCGGTCATGGCAACGTGAACGATGAGGCGTCCTGGAGTGTCCCCTTTCATCCCGACAAGGTCGTCGACTACGTGCTCAAGGAAAGCACAGGGGGAGAACTCACCCGTGAGGAGGCCTACTTCAGCAACCAGAAGCTGGGACAGAACAAGGCCCTGCCACGTGGTGCCGCATGGGAAAAGGCCGACGTGGAGGATGGCGCCTATGCCGATGGACGCATCGCACGTGAAGGCATCAAGCGGCTTCAGGCCTACAGCAAGGGAGACCAACCCTTTTTCCTGGCACTCGGGTTCACCAAGCCCCACCTGCCCTTCTGCGCGCCCAGCAAATACTGGGACCTCTACGACCGTTCCAAGCTCCCCCTACCCACCAACACCACGCCTCCCGAGGGAGCCCCAGCCTATGCGCTCAAGACCTTCGGGGAACTCAACCAGTACAAGCCTGTTCCCCAGGACCCTCCGTTGACCGAGGAGATGCATCGCACCCTCATTCATGGCTACTATGCGGCCCTCAGCTACATGGATGCCCAGTTGGGTATGGTACTCGATGAGCTGGAAAGACTGAAGCTGACCGACGACACCATCATCGTCCTCTGGGGGGATCACGGATACCACTTTGGCGATCTCGGCTGCTGGACCAAGCACACCAACTACGAACAGGCCAATCGGATTCCCATCCTGGTGGTCGCACCTGGCGTGACCAAGGCAGGCACCAGCAGCAGCGCGCTGATCGAGACCGTCGACATCTACCCCACCCTGACGGAACTGGCAGGACTCTCCGCACCCAAGGGTCCCCAACCCATCGACGGCAAGAGCCTTGTTCCCATCCTCAAGGATCCCAAGGCAAAGATCCGAAGCCATGCCAGCCACGTCTTTCCCAAGCGCAACCGCCTTGGCCGCGCCATCCGCACCGCCCGCTACCGCCTGGTCGAGTGGAAGGCCAACAACGGCGACATCGAATACGAACTCTACGACTACAAGGAAGACCCGCTGGAAAGAAAGAACCTGGCCGGCGAAAAGAAGAAAGTCGTCCAACGCCTCGCCAAGATCCTGGCCACCCATCCCGAGGCGAAACCGGCAGTGAGGTAATAAGCCTCACGGCGAGTCGCAGCGACGCTGAGAGCAAAGTCGTAGAATCGGATGTGAATCCGATCAAATCACCTTTGGAGGGACGCGCTCCCGCAAGTCCCACTTGGAAGCCACGGAGAAGTGAATGTCATGCACGGCTACCGCGAACACCATGGACTCACAGCGCCCTGCTCTAATTTTTGGGATGCGCAGGAGCTTATCCCTCCCGTTGCGGAAAACCTCACGCGTAGCCGCAGACAAGAAGGGGTAGAATCGGATGTGAATCCGATCAAATCACCTTTGGAGGGACGCGCTCCCGCAAGTCCCACTTGGAAGCCACGGAGAAGTG
>CAZKNW010000361.1:0-3144 GCA_964554035.1 uncultured Verrucomicrobiota bacterium | reverse complement strand
GATGTGAATCCGATCAAGTCACCTTTGGAGGGACGCGCTCCCGCAAGTCCCACTTCAACTCCCATCTCAGCGCCTTCCCCCTTCGCCATGGCTTCGGCGGGACAAGCAGCGCCTCTGCGTGAGATCCCTCCTTTCTAATTTCCCGGCGGCTTCAGGTATTGGACCTCTAGGTCGATCGGCTCGGTGGCGACGAAATTTTCCTCGGCCCACTCGAGCCATTTCTTTTCCATTCGTCTCACCCGGCGTTTCTCTTCGGCTGCCAGGTTGTTCAGTTCGTTGCGGTCCTCCTCGATGTTGTAGAGTTCCCATGGACGGCCCTTGAGCGCGACCAGCTTCCACTCATCATCGCGCATCGCCCGGTTACCCTCATGCTCGAAGAAAAGCTCACGTGAGCCACGACGACTCTTGACGGTCTTGATCAGGCAGACTCCCTGCTTGGGCATGATCGGTCGACCATCCAGCCTCTTCGGATACTTCGCACCGGAAACCTGGAGCAGCGTCGGCATGATATCGATCACGTGGGTTGGGTGATGGACGATCTCTCCGTTCATTTTGGATAGCTCCGGCCAGGAGATGATCCCCGGTGAGGAAATGCCTCCTTCGTGATTGAAGTGCTTGTAGAGCCGCCACGGGGTATTGCTGGCATTGGCCCAGCCTGATCCCGCACTGTGGTAGGTTCCCCTGCTTCCCATGCGATCCAGTTCCGCTCCCTGGTGCAGGATGTTGTCGTTGCTCGACTTGCCGTCAAAGCCACGAGGATCCCACTCGGCACAGGCACCGTTGTCCGAAGTAAACAGGATGAAGGTGTTCTCGAGTTCGCCATTGGAGCGAAGATTCTCCAGCAGCCTTCCAATGTTCTGGTCCATGCGGTCCACCATGGCGGCGTAGATCGCCATGCGTCTGGCGAGATCCTTCTGGCGATCAGACGGCAGGCTGTCCCATGCAGGATTCAACCCAGACTCGGTCTCTCCGTAATTCCACCATGGTGAGCGCGGCGGGACCTGGGTGTGGCCAGCCACGATGCCCAGTTCCTTCGCCTTAAGAAGTCGTTCTTCACGAAGCTTGTCCCAGCCGCCTGCGTAGCGGTCCTTATACTTTTCAATGTCCTCCTTGGGCGCATGAAGCGGGAAATGCGGTGCATTGAAGGCGAGGTAGAGGAACCAGGGCTTGCCCGGTGTTTCCCGTGCCATCCCCAGAAAGTCCTCGGCATGATCCACGAGGGCATCCGTCCCATAGAATTCATCGTCGGTGTAGCGTCGTGCCTGACGCCCCTTGGGCAGACGAATGAAATGGTCCTTGTCCCAGAAGGTCTTGGCACTCACCAGCGTTCCGTAAAACTCCTCGAACCCATGCTGGGTGGGATCCTCGGTTCCAAGGTGCCATTTGCCGGAAAGGAAGGTCCGGTAACCTTCCGTCTTCAGGACCTCGGCCAGTGTCACTGCGTTCGCCGATACGCGCCCACGGTAGCCGAAACGCCCGATGTCCTGCGTCATGTGCCCCAGTCCCACCCGGTGCGGATACATTCCTGTCAGGATGCTCGCCCTAGAGGGACAGCAACGACCCGTGTTGTAGAACTGCGTCAAACGGATGCCGTTCGCGGCCAGGCCATCGAGGTTGGGCGTGTCAATCTCCCCCCCGTAACAACCCAGGTCGCTGAAGCCGAGATCATCGGCCACCATGAGCAGGATGTTGGGGGCCTTGGACCTGGCAGAGGCGACACAAAGCCCCGAGAGGAGAAGGATCAGGATGGAAACAAACTTGGATTTCATGGGGTGGAGCAGCATTTCCCGAAACGCCTCCGACGTCACTTTCAAAAACCCGTGCTGGCATCACCGTCGGTCTTGGGTGAAGAATCCCGGGGACAAATGGACCGCGAAGCCTTTTTCGAAAAACGTGCCGAGCTGCGACTGGTGGAGAGCAAGCGCTTCTACCACAAGCTGACTCAGAACTACTTCCGCTTCCTCATTCCGGAGGGAAAGAAGGTTCTGGAGGTCGGTTGCGGGCTGGGGGACCTTCTCGCCTCCGTGAAACCTTCCCGGGGCGTCGGCATCGACTTCAGCGCCAAGACCATTGAACTGGCTCAGGAACGCCATCCGGAACTCGAGTTTCATCACGGAGAGGCCTCCAAGATCAGGACCCGGGCCCAGTTCGACTACATCATCCTGTCCGACCTGGTGAACGACCTTGATGATGTCCAGGCTGTCCTGGAGAAACTTCATCAGAACGCCGGACCCCAGACCCGGATCATCATCAACTATTTCAACAACCTCTGGCGTCCCGTCCTCACCCTGGCGGAATGGATCGGAGCCAAGGCGCCCTCCCCCAACCCGAACTGGCTTTCCAGGACGGACATGGAAAACCTGCTGCATCTCTCCGGTTGGGAGACCATCCGCAACGAGACCCGGACCCTGTTGCCGAGTGACGTCCCGATCCTTTCCACGATCCTGAACCGCTTCATCGCCCCGTTGCCGTTGATCCGGCACCTCAACCTGAGTGTCTTCAGCGTGGCCCGTCCCGCACCCGTTCCCAATCCTGAGCAGCACTACCGCTGCAGCGTGATCGTTCCGGCAAGGAACGAATCCGGAAATATCGATGCCGCGGTGAAGCGCACCCCGGAGATGGGGCTCGGAACGGAACTCATCTTCATCGAGGGCAATTCCACCGATGAGACCTGGGAGACCATCCAGGAGGTGAAGGAACGGCATCCCGAGCGCAACATTCGCACCCTCCAGCAAAGCGGCAAGGGCAAGGGCAATGCCGTCCGGGAAGCCTTTGCCGAGGCCAGTGGAGACATCCTCTTCATCCTGGATGCCGACCTGACCGTGCCCCCTGAGGATCTGCCCAAGTTCTACGAGGCCATCCGCAGTGGCAAGGCGGAGTTCGTCAATGGCGTGCGCCTGATCTATCCGATGGAGAAGGACTCCATGCAGTTCCTCAACATGATCGCCAACAAGATCTTCGGACTCACCTTCACCTGGCTGCTGGGACAAAGCATCAAGGACACGCTCTGCGGCACCAAGGTGCTGTTCAGGAGGGACTACGAGGAGATCGCCCGCAACCGCGCCTACTTCGGCGATTTTGATCCCTTTGGCGATTTCGATCTCCTGTTCGGTGCCGCCAAGCTCAACATGAGGATCCTCGACG
>CAZKNW010000360.1:0-4678 GCA_964554035.1 uncultured Verrucomicrobiota bacterium | reverse complement strand
CCGCATCCCCTTCGACCTGCCCGACCTGCGCGCCAATGCCGACCTGCTGAACCTGGGACGGGTGTCGCTGGCCAGTCAGCCCGACGCCCGCTCGGCGATCACCTCGATCGACCTGGCGATCTTTGCCCTCTCCGCCGAGCGCGGTCGCATCGGCGCGCTGCTGAACCGGCTGTCGTACAACATCTCCTTCTCGGAGAACGAGATCGAGAACAACGTGGTCGGAGCCTACTTCGAAGGCGTCACGCAGAACCGCCTGCAGGGCAACCTGATCACAGGCAATTCCGTTGCAGGCGTCATCATCGTCGGTGGATCCGACAACTCCATCGGCGACACCGGCATCATTGCCGGAGGGCTGAACGGAGCCAACGTCATCGTCGGGAATGGATCCGGGGCAGCCGAACAGGGCGGTGTCATCATCGCCAACAGCAGCTCCAACAAGGTCCTATCCAACCTAGTCGGGCTCAAGGACCAGAACGACAACCAAAGTGGCAACAAGGGATCGGGCATCCTCATCAAGGGTGGAGGCAGCAACCGGATCGGCGGTGGCTCCAAGAGCCTCGGAAACCTCATCGGCAACAACCAGAGCCACGGAATCGAGATTACCGCTGCCAGCTCCGGGAACATGTTGAACCACAACATCATCGGCGGCAGCCTGCTCAAGAAATTCGAGAACCAGGGATCAGGCGTCCACCTTTCCGGAGGCGCCAACGGAAACAAGATTGGCGGCGAAGCCCCCACCCTCTTTGCCCTTTCGATCGTGAAGGCAGGCAACACCATTGCATGGAACAAGGCAGATGGCATAAGCCTCGACGGCTCCGCAACACTGGGCAATTCGATCCTCGACAACAGCATCTTCGGAAACACCGGGGAAGGCATCAACCTGCTGAATGATGCCAACGAGAACACCCCTCCCCGACAACCGCAGTCTATGGAGCGACCGGAATCTCTGGAAATGTGCCCAGCCTGAACGAGATTCCTGTTGGAAGCACGATCCAGGTCTTTGACGACGCATCCGTGATCCTCGGGGGAACGCCACAGGGTTACAACCTGATCGGGGAGGCAAAGGTCCTGACGGGAGGGGAATGGTTCGTCAGCGGCCCGGGACTGCTCGGCTTTGCCAAGCTCACCATGACCGCCACCCGCAGCGACACGGGATCCACCTCGATGTTTGGTCTCGATATCGACTACAACCCTGCCGTCTCCGTCACCCGGGAAGGAATGCCGGGCACCGGTTCCGTCGCCTCTTCCCAGGAAATCCCGGTCTTCCCCTTCAAGGCCGGATCGGTGAACGCGGATTCCTTCATCAATGAGATCACCTTTGCCAGCAGTGGCTCCCTCGATGACAGCACCATCACAGGGGTGAAGGTCTACCGCGACGTGGATGGAAACGGCCTGATCACCTCGGCAGATCCCCTGCTTGGGGAATCCTCCGGTTTCGCATCGGACAATGGGACCAGCACGGTGGTGTTCACCGAAGGACAGCTCGCCGGAAACGAAACCCAGGACTGGCTGACGACCGTGGTTCTCCCAATGGCACCTTCGGAAGGACAGACCATTCAGCTTTCGATTGTCGAAAAGGCATCGGTTGATGCGAGTCATGTCTTTCCCATCGGCACGGCCGCCGAGGTCGGCCCGGCCTTCCCGGTCACATCCGATCTCCTGACCCTCTCCGCCTCCGATTCCCTTCAGGACTGGAAAGAAGCCAACTTCACCGAGCAGGACCTGCTGGATGACCAGATCAGCGGCGACCTTGCGGACCCGGACATGGATGGCATCCCCAACTTTGCGGAATATGCCCTGGGGCTGAATCCAAAAATCGCCAACAGCATGGCCTACCTCTACCCCCGGATCGAGGGGGCAAGTTTGTCTGGGAATACACCCGGTCCACCACCGCCGACCAGGCCAGCTTCCAGATCACCGCCTCTACCGACCTCACCAGCACGATGAGCGTGACCGGGCTTTTTCAGGAAGTCTCCGTGACGGACAACGAGGACGGCACCGAAACCGTCCGGATCGAGTCCGTTTCCACGGTCGACACCAACAGCGTTCTCTTCCTGATCCTCAAGATCACCGGTCCCGAACCGATGCAACAGGGTGGATGAGATTCCTCCCCCCGATTCAGGACTCCCAACCCCTCTCACCTTGGCTCACGGGCGAAAATCGGTCAGAATTTCCGTTGCCGATTTCCGCCGGGGACACGAGAGTCCCCCGCTTTGATGTTTTAGAAGGCCAGTATGGAGCCAAAGTTTATTCGCAATTTCAGCATTATCGCCCATGTCGATCATGGGAAGACCACGCTTTCCGACCGACTCCTTCAGATGACCGGTGCGGTTTCCGACCGCGAAATCCAGGAACAGCACCTGGATTCCATGGACCTCGAACGCGAAAGGGGCATCACCATCAAGGCCCACCCGGTTACGATGTATTACCGCGACAAGACTGGGGAGGAATACGAACTGAACCTCATCGACACCCCCGGCCACGTTGACTTTGCCTATGAGGTCAGCCGCAGCCTGGCAGCCTGTGAAGGGGCGTTGCTTGTCATCGACGCCGCCCAGGGCGTCGAGGCCCAGACCGTCGCCAACGTGGGCCTTTGCATGAAGCAGAACCTGGTGATCATTCCGGTCATCAACAAGATCGACCTGCCCCACGCCAACGTGGACATGGTGCTTCAGCAGTTGGAGGACAATCTTGCCATTCCGGCTGAGGAAGCGATCTGCTGCAGCGCCAAGCAGGGAATCGGCATTGAGGACATCCTCGAGGCCGTCGTGCACAAGCTCCCTCCTCCAAAACCGTCACCCCGGGAAAACCTCCAGGCGCTTGCCTTTGACTCCTACTTCGACACCTACCAGGGCGTGGTCACCCACATCCGGGTATTCTCCGGAGGCATCCGCCGCGGCATGCAATGCAAGTGGCTCCATTCAGAGAAACAGGTGGAAATCAAGGAAGTCGGCAGTTTCAACCCCAAACCCTACAAGCGGGACGAACTGACCGAAGGGGAGACAGGCTATGTCATCGCCAACATCAAAAGTCCGAAGGACGTCAAGATGGGCGACACCATGGTGGAAAGCAGGAAACCCGAGCCTCCACTGCCCGGTTTCCAGGAGATCCACCCGATGGTCTACAGCGGAATCTACCCGATCAACACCTCGGACTACGAACGGCTCAAGGTGAACCTGGGGAAGCTTCAGCTCAACGACAGCGCCTTCGTCTATTCGGCGGAGAGCTCCGTTGCCCTCGGTTTCGGATTCCGCTGCGGCTTCCTTGGACTGCTCCATCTTGAAATCGTCCAGGAACGGCTCCGTCGTGAGTTCGACATGGACATCATCGCCACCTATCCGAGCGTCATCTACAAGGTGACCACCAGCGATGGCACTGAAGAGGAAATCGACAATCCGACCTTCCTTCCCGACACCAACTACATCGAGAAGATTGAAGAGCCGATGGTGAAGACCTTCGTGATCTGCCCGAACGACAACATCGGCGACATCATGACCCTGATCTCGGAGAAGCGTGGCATGATAGAGAACACGGAGACGCTCGACATGAACCGGGTCATGTTGACCAGCACCACACCGCTCAACGAGATCCTCATCGACTTCCACGACCGCATCAAGAGCATCACCCGCGGTTTCGGTTCCATGGACTACGAACATTGCGGCTACATGGAATCCGACATGGTCCGACTCGACCTGAAGGTGAACAATGAGCCCGTGGATGCGTTTTCGTGCATCGTGCACCGCAGCAAGGCGGAAACACGCGGACGCGCCCTGGCCGCCAAGCTCAAGGAGGTCATTCCGAAACAGCAGTTCAAGATCGCCATCCAGGCCGCCATCGGTGGCAACGTGATCGCGAGGGAAACCATCAGCGCCCTGCGCAAAGACGTGACCGCCAAGTGCTATGGTGGTGACATCACCCGTAAACGAAAGCTCCTCGAGAAGCAGAAGGAGGGCAAGAAACGCATGAAGGCGGTGGGCTCGGTCCAGATCCCGCAGGATGCCTTCGTCAAGGTATTGAAGGCCTGATCATGTTCATCGTCCGCTGGCTCATCTCCAGAACCTTCCGCCAGGCGGTGGACTTCCGCCGCCAGGTACGGCGCTACGCCAAGGCACAGGAGGACCTGCTGGAGGACAAGAACCTCACCGCACTTCATGAAGCCTGCGATTCGATGGACAAGGTCCTCGACTCCGGAGCGGACCGCAAGGCCATCAACGAGGAGCTCTCAAGACTGGAGAAGGTCGCCAACGAGAACATCAGGCCCTACCCCAATTCCGGAACCCGCGAGAACATCGACGTCATCCTCGTCGCCGTCGCCGTCGCCTTTGGCGTCAGGACCTTCTTCCTGCAGCCTTTCAAGATCCCGACCGGTTCCATGCAGCCCACGCTCTATGGAATCACGCATGAGGACCTCAAGGAGTCCGGCGAGGAAATCCCGGGAGGAGTCGGGCGTTTCGTGGACCGCTGCTTCCGCGGCATCAAGTATGTCCACCTGAAGGCGGAGGAGTCGGGGACGATCGAGGGGGCAACGGAGCCCAAGACGGTCTTTCCGCTGGTCAAGAAGCAGACCCTCACCGTAGGGAGCAAGACGTATACCTTCTGGAACCCGCCTGAGAACCTGCTCAGCCGCGCCGGACTCTACCCGGGACAGCACTTCAAGGCGGGCGACGACATCATCAAG
>CAZKNW010000359.1:0-4688 GCA_964554035.1 uncultured Verrucomicrobiota bacterium | reverse complement strand
CAACGTGCATGGAGTCCGTCTCCGGCGCGATACACATCCTGCTTCAGGGTGCGTTCCAGGCTGAAGACGCAGTCGAAGGAATCCTTGCTGATCATCCTTTGGGCTTCCTCGGCAAAGCTCCAGGGTCTGCGGGCACGGTTGCCTTCCGATGCGACCTTGTGGAACTGCACCTGGTCGGACTGGCCCTCCCATTCCTCCGCGAAGAGATGGACCTCATGGTTGCGTGAGGTGAGGGAGTTAAGCAGCCGTTGAACGTAGAGTTCCGCCCCGCCCGTTGCCGAAAACCGCCTTCGTAGGATTGCGATCTTCATGAGTGGCGGATCAGTCCTTGAGCTCCTTCTTGACCCCGTAAAAGACCAGGTCCAGTGCGTAGAGGGCCCTGATTCCGAAAGGCAGCCATTCGAAGACCGGGATGCCCGTGCTGCCTCCTCCGATCAGGTGGCCTGAGATGGGATGGATCTCGATCTCCTCGAAAAACGACGACAGCTCCTTCTTCAGCAGTGAATGGGAATACTGGCGGAGGTGGGATGGGTCGGTTTCGTAGGGTTTGCCACAGAGAAACTTCCATCGGTTCCGGAGCCGGAAAGCGTTGGGGACGGATCCCACCAAGCGACCGCCGGGTGACAGGACACGGTGGATCTCCTTCAGGGCCTTCTGGGGAAACCTCAGGTGCTCCATGACCTCGGAGAAGACGACCGTATCGAAACTGCCTTCCTCAAAGGGGAAGTCCTCGCTGTCGGCATCCACCCAGTGCGCCTCGAAGCCGAGGCGTTCCTTGAAGAGCTCCAGGGAATTCCGGTCCACATCAATGCCGACGACCTCATTTCCATCGGCGTAGAACTGGGTCATGTTCCCTGATCGGCAACCGACCTCGAGGATCCTGTGACCCTTGCCGACGAGCCGGATGTAGAGATTCTTGCGCCTCTCATCCCCATAGAAGTAGTCGTACTTTCCCTTGCCCTGAAAGCCCTCGTAGAACTCGGCAACCTGTTGTTTGGGATCCTGTGCGCTCATGTCGTCTGCGAATGCTCAGGATGACTACCAGAGCACGACCTCTTTGAACACTTTTTCTGTCGCCACGGTTTCATGATTCCCGTTTGATCCTGACGAACCCCGGAAAGGAAACACCATGAGGATTGCAGTCATTGGAGGATATGGACATCACCATCTCAAGAACGTCGTCAAGGCGGGGCACGCCACGGTTGTGGGCGTCGCTGCGGACGGTTACGACGACTCGGCAAAGAAATGGCTCAAGCAGGACTGGTCAAAGACGGGTCCTTGGTTCGATGACTACCGTGTCATGCTAGACAAGGTGAAGCCCGATGTCGTCAGTATTGGGCCGATCTACGGCTACACCGGCGAGATCGTGGCCGAGTCCCTGGGTCGTGGCCACAAGGTCGTGTCCGACAAGCCGATCGGGCCGGACTGGAATCAATTCCGCGCCGTCGAAGCCGAGGTGTCCCATGGAGGCAGGGTGCAGATCACCGAACTGATGGAGCGCTGCGATCCCCATTTCCGCGCGGCACATCTGGCAGTAAAGAAGGGGCTGATCGGGGAACCGGTCCTGACCACGGCGCAGAAGTCCTACAAGTTCGGAACGCGTCCGGACTTCTACAAGGACCGCAAGCTCTTCACCGGATCCACCCTGTGGATCGGGACCAAGGCCGTGGACATCGCATGGTATGTGACCAATGTGGAGTTCGCCGGCGTGGGAGGGCACCAGGGAAACCTGTCGCGCCCCGATTACGGCACCATGGAGGATCACGTCTCAGGCATGTATGCCATGAAGAACGGCGGCACCACCGTCTTCCACTCCGACTACCTGCGACCTGATGGAGCTGCCACCCATGGAGATGACCGCGTCCGCGTGGTGGGCACCAAGGGACTGGTCGAGGTGATTGCAGGCAAGTGCATGCTCATCACCCATGATGAAAAACCCCAGGACATCACCGACTGGGGCCGCGAAGCAGATGGGACCAAGGACCTGATGGAAGCCCTCGAAGAAAAAACCGATCACTTCAGCACCGAGAAGTCCATGTACATCGCCAGGGTCATGCTGGTTACCAGAGATGCGATTGATGAAGGAAAAGCGATGCCGATTGAGTGAGGGAGATACTAATTTTGATGATTTGATATGAAGATTAAGGCTGAAGCAAATGAAAGTATTCAAATTTTCAGTTAGAACGTTCGCAAATTATGAGTTTTGTCTCAATGTATCATTTCCGAACCGCATTCCAGCACCAGGAGTTCCAAAATTGAATCTACTGGAACCAGCTACTTGGTATGATATAAATTTCGAAGATTTAAAAATTTCATCGCTTCCAAGTCATTTTGAAGGGCTAGATGAAGATGGGTGGGATGAGTATTCGAGGAGCTTCGGGGACGCTCTTGCAGGGGATCTGGTTCTAGGTGCGGGTGTTGGTCTTCCAAAGATTGGTGAACCTGAAGAAAGGGATCCGGTTGATCTTTATTGCAGCGATGGAGGAATTCCGGTCACTTCCTCAAAATTGATGGAAAAACTGGAGGCGTTAGGGGTTATCCTAAGCGGAAGAGATCTAAGCTATACAGGGCGAAAAAGGTTGAAAGATTACTTTATCATTGAGCCCAAAGATTTGAAATGCTTTTGCGATAATGATGTTTTCCATAGGCGGAAAGAGAATGGTCACTATGTTCCATGTGAACCTCCAATTGCCTATCGGAAGAAGATAAAGCTCAACGAAGCCGCATGCGAATTCTTGTTGAAAAGTGGGTTTGTCTTCTGTGTTGAATTGGACACTATAATTATTGAGGAAAGACTCGTGCCTATATTCGAGCAATTTGAAAATATTTCGTTAATCTTTGTAGGAGATCTGTAGTAGCTATTTATTTGAAGAAACGAGGATGCACTCTCTGTCGGAAAAAGGGGCGCGGCCGTGTGTCTTCAATGTGTGTTGAGACGGTATTCACCTGACAGTTGAGGTGAATGCCGTCTCAACACACAAGAGTGAATCGGCAATGTGGGCTAAATCGCCCCGCCCATGCTGTTGGCAATCGATAAGTATCCCCTTACTCCTCCACCCGGTATAGATGATGCCTTGTGCGGAGGAAGAGGGTTTTGCCGACGACTGCCGGTGAGGCCATGAAGCCGGGACCACGGCGTGGGTCGTCTCTGGGGGCGTTCTCTGCGAGTCGGTTGGTGGCGAGGACCTTGAACTCGCGACCGGGCTGGATGACGGTGGTGACGCCTTCCAGGCTGAAGAAATAGATCCGGCCAACGGCGTAGATCGGGCAGGCCCTGAACTTGCCGCCCACGCGTTCCTTGTAGACCGTTTCACCCGTCTTGGCCTCGACACAGGCCAGGAAGCTGTCGTCCAGGGCGAAGTAGATCAGGTCTCCAACGATGATCGGGGAGGAATACTTTGGGAATGGAGAAGTGATCTTCCAGTTGGTGTGGGTATCGTTGATGACACCCTTGCCACCGACCTTCACCGAACACATCTCGGCGCCGCGACTGAATCCGGTAACGAAGTAGACATTGCCGTCCTGGTACAAGGGGCGAGGGGCGGCGGAATAGGCCTCATGATCAAAGCGCCAGAGTTCCTTGCCATTGGTTGGGTCATAGCCATAGGCGGCCTTGGCACCGACGCTATACATTCTGGGTTTGCCATTCACGTCAACAATGAGAGGCGTGCTGTGGGCCTTGCGCCAGTCGCCGTCCTTGACCATCTGCTTGTCGATGTGCTCGTCATTCCAGATGGCGGAGCGATCCGTCTTCCATGCGGTCTTGCCGGTCTTGGTATCGAGGGCGATGTGATACTGCAGGTCGGCACCGTCGAAGGTCAGGATCAGGAGATTCTGAAACAGGACCGGGGATGAGGAAGCTCCGCGGTAGTGACGGCAGGGCATGTCGTCCCTTTTCCAAAGGACCTCAAAGGATTCGGTATCCAGGCAAGCGGTGCCAAAGCTTCCGTAGTGAACATAGACACGACCTGGCTCCAGAACCGCAGATGGCGTGGCATAGCTGTTGTCCCGGCTGCCGTTCCCCATGGGTTCCGGGTCGTCGCTGTGAAAGAGCTTTTTGTTGAGCAGGATCTTTCCGCTTTTGGCATCCACGCAAAGGACATGGAAGTCATGTCCATCCTCGGTGGCCGTCGTCAGCCAGACCTTGCCATCCATGACAACTGGAGAGGAAAGGCCCAGGAGCGGGAGCTCGGTCTTCCACGTCACATTGCTGGTCTCACTCCACTCCAGGGGCAGACCTAGTTTCTTGGCGGTTCCCAGAGTCACATGTCCATCGCCCGATGGTCCGCGCATGTCGGGCCAACTGTTCGCGGCGGGCAGATGTCCGGCCATCAGCAGGGCAAGGAGAGACAGGAATGTTCGTAACGTGCGGATTCGGACGGAGTGCATGGGAAAAGACTGAACAGGGGAAGCCGCGCTGTCAATTGAGGCGGGTGGGGAATGACGAAGTACCCAAATACCCAATGAAGCCCAAAGGTGGGAATGTTGGGGTGATCCTCTGATCTGAGTTCTGGCTCCGTTCTGATTGATCATCGGAGAGGTTGCCCGTCAAAACCGCCTGAAGGCGGAACTACAAGCGGGGAAAGAAGGGAGCGATTCGAGTCGTTGTGTTGTGTTGGGAAGGACCGTTCGTAGTCCCGCCTTCACAGGCTGTGTGAAAACTCGGGGCGGGACGCCCCAATGACCGG
>CAZKNW010000358.1:0-4693 GCA_964554035.1 uncultured Verrucomicrobiota bacterium | reverse complement strand
CCTTCCTCCCTGAATGACGAAACGGGCCGCATCTACGGGGCCTCCTTTCCCGCCATCAGCATCGGGGACATCGTCCATTCGCAGGTACGCCTTCTCGACCATCTCGGAATCGGGAAACTGCATGCCACGGTCGGGGCATCACTCGGGGGAATTCTCGCGATGACTCTCGCGACCCTTTATCCCTACCGGGTCAACAACGTGGTGCCCATTGCGACGGGTGTCAGCGTGACGCCGCTGCAGGCGATCCACAACTTCGAGCAGATCTTCGCCATCGAGACCGATCCCGCCTTCAACGAGGGCAACTATTCGCTCAACGCGCCTCCTGCGAGGGGGCTGGCGATGGCCAGGATGATTGGTCACAAGACCTACGTGTCGCTGGAGGCGATCCAGGAGAGGGCGCGCTCGTTGATCCTGCATCCGACCGATGAGCTTTCATGGTATGAGCTCAAGCACAACCTCGAGTCCTACATGTGGCACCAGGCGCGCAAGTTCGTGACGCGCTTCGATGCCAACACCTACCTTCGCATCCTGAACGCCTGGCAGCGCTTCGATCTGGCGGCTGAGGCGGGCTGCCACAACATCGTCGAGGCCCTCGAGGCCTGTGAGGGACAACACTTTCTCATCTTCTCGATTGATTCCGATGTCTGCTTCTATCCCAAGGAACAGGCGGACCTGGCCCAATGGCTGAAGGAGGCCGGTGTCGATTCCACACGGATCACGGTCCACTCGGACAAGGGACACGACTCCTTCCTGCTCGAGCCGGTCCTCTACCAGGCCTACCTCCGTGCCTTCCTGCTGCAGCAGGAAGGTTTCCAGGGGTGATTCGCGGGCGGTAGGTCCGGTCTTCATTTACCTCGGGCGGGCGGCCTTCTATGCTGCCGATCGATGAAACGCCTCTTTCCCCTCCTGGTCTGGCTCTTCCTCGCCTCCGCGTTGTCCCTTCCCGCCTTGGTGATCTGTGTGGCACCTGGCGGCAATGACCAGAATGACGGCACGATCGAGAATCCGCTGCAGTCGCTCGAGATGGCGCAGATGAAGGTGAGGGAACTGGAGAAGGGAAAGGAGGATCATTTCATTCTCATCCGGGGTGGACGCTACGAGCTTTCGTCTCCCCTCCGCTTCAGTGAGCTGGATGGCGGCGTCCTTGGCCAGCGCGTGGTCTGGAAGGCTTTTCCCGGGGAAGAGGTCCGGATCAGTGGTGGACGCATTCTCTCCGGATGGACAAAGGGTCGCGGCGGTGTGTGGACGGCGGCATTGCCCGAGGGTGGCTGGCGGTTCCGTGAGTTGTTTGTCAACGGGCAGCGCCGCAACCGGGCAAGGTTCCCGGATGTCGGCTTCCTGCGTGTTGCCAAGGCCGGTGAGGATCGGCGGACCTGGTTTGAATTCAACGAGGGCGACCTCCCACCCTTGCAGAACGTCAAGGACCTGGAACTGGTCTTCCTCCACGACTGGTCCATTTCACGCGTTGGCGTTAAGTCGATCGATGTGGAATCCAGGCGGGTCGATCTCACGCATCCTGTCGGTTGCAGCGCCCCGCACTACGCCATGGATCATTTCGAGAAGCAGCCACGCTACTTTCTGGAGAACTCACGGGCGTTTCTTGATCGACCCGGTGAATGGTATCTCGATGTGGAGGAAGGGCAGATTCACTACCTTCCGCTACCGGGGGAGTCCATGGACTCGGTCGAGGTGGTGGCACCGTTTGCCTCCGCCCTCATCAAGGGCAAGGGAGTCAGCCTTCCCATCCGCAACCTCGAGTTCGAGGACCTCATCCTCGAGCACCAGTCGTGGCTTCTTCCCGAGCAGGGCTATGCCGAAGGTCAGGCATCCTATTACGAGATCCGTGGTGGAGCGCCCGGTGGCATGACCCGCGAGTTCACCCCGGCCGCCGTCCATATCGAGAACGCGGAGGATTGCCGGATGCTGAACTGCACCGTCCAGCATGTGGGAGGCGGTGGCATCTGGTTTGGTTCCCTGACGCGGAACTGTTCGGTCGAGCGCTGCCTGGTGATGGATGTCTCCGGGAATGGTGTCATGTTCGGTGAGGACCGGACGCGTTACGTGGACGGCAAGGTCTGGCATGATTCCCGGCCCGAGCAGATCTCCACCGGCAACTGGTTGATCGACAGCGAAATCATGGGCGTGGGACGGCAGTTCTATGGTGCGGTTGGAGTCTGGGCGGGCATCGTGGCGGAGGCAGTGATTGAGCGGAACCACATCCATCATCTTCCCTACACGGGCATCTCCGTGGGCTGGATGTGGAATCCCACCCCGACCGGAGCGCGGGACAATTCGGTTTCATGGAACCACATTCATGACGTGATGCTCATCCTTTCGGATGGGGGAGGCATCTACAGCCTTGGGCATCAGCCGGGATCACGCTTCATCGGCAACCGGATCCACGGTGTCCGTGTGAACGCGGGACGCGCGGAGAGCAACGGCATGTTTCTCGATGAAGGCACCACCGACCTGCTGATTGCCGGCAACACCATCTTCGACATCGCGAGGTCGCCGCTGCGGTTCCATCGGGCCACGACCAACCTGGTGGAAAGGAACTTCCTCGTCTGTGGCCCCGGCGTTCCGCCCATCCGCTACAACAGCACGAAACCGGAAACGATCCTCCAGTCCGACAACGTGGTGATGGTTGAAGAGTGATCCGGGCGGGGTGCTCCTCCAAACAGGACAGGATCCTGTAATGGTCCGCCCCGGCTGCCTGTGGCTTCATAGGGGGCAACAGGTAACATCATCATGATCCAGATAATCGAAGATGCGTCGGAGACCCCGGTCTGCCCCCATTGTGAAAAGGAGATCCGGGAACTCGCGGCCCGGGAGGTGAGAAGCTTCTTTGGAAGGCGCTACGTCTACTACTGCCGCTCCTGCCGAAAGGTCCTCGGCGTGTCCCATCGCAAGGGCTTCTGGATGGGGTAGGGTGGAAGGAGGTTTGTTGCCGGGCGTGGGTCAGCCTTGACCGAGTGTGTTCGTCTCATTCAATGACTCTCCTCGCAGCATCTTTCCGAAATTGGCGGCGATATCCTGCTGGGTGCCGATGACCAGGGCGAACAGTTCGGTGCCGCTGTAGTAGGCAATGCTTGGCATATTCCGGATGCCGAGCTCTCTGGCGTAGTCCTGCCCTGCGTCACAATCAACGTAACCAAAAGACACGCGCTGATCGAACTCCGCCTCAATCCTGCGAAGCTGCTCCTCCAATGATGGACGATGCTCATCCCAGTCAGCATCAATGTGCACCACGGAAAAAGGGCGGTGCGCGAGGAACTCTGGAAGTGACCTTTTGGACAAGTGTTCCATACGGAGTGACGCTGAGTCGATCAACGTGGCAGAGGGCAATGGAGGCACGTTCGGTCTGACGCCTGATTGGGCGACGTCACTTGTGTTTGCTTCGATAGAAATCTTCAAAGCCTTGCCGAAGACCAGTGCCTTGGTTCCGGCTCACCACGACCCCGCCTTCGATTTCAAGGACGAGAGAGTCCACGCATACCTGATCGCCTTTGATGCTGGGGGCAATCCAGTATAACCAACTCTTGGTTGTAGCTGAGTTCGACTCGGAATCTGGTTTTCCAATAACACCAAGAACATCTTCTTCCTTGCTTCCAATCACTACTGAACGTGAAAGATCCATTCGGGCATTCCACTTCACCTGGTGCTTCCCAACAAAGGCCTCAGCAAACCTTTGCATTTCGCTCTGAGATGGGGAGCATCCCAGCAGCAACATCGGAATAAGAATGTAGAAAAATCGCCTCATAAAAATCGAGCTACCGGGTAAGTGAGTGACAGGCACGATAAACTCGGAGTGTTGAAAAGGTCCATGGTAATCGGGCGCCAGTTGTCGCCGGTTCACTCCACTGGTTTGTGTGTGCCCGGCATGGGCATGTTGTTATGGGGTGACTCGCCTTCGCTGTAGGCTACGGCGAGGCGAGGAAGTCCCCTGTTCATGAACTCAGATGAAAGTCGAAGAACGAGACCGGGGCAACCGTAAAGCCGTGAGGCGTTGTGGGAAGGAAGCCGAAGTCTAATCCGTGAGCCTACGGATAGACTTGAGCTGCGCGGCGAATGGGATTGGTCGAATGTGGAGACGTGACCTCTATTACTTATTCTCACGGGGGCACGGGGAACACGGAGAGATGGGTTTGAGGAATGCGTGCATTCCTCAGACTCGGTGAATCCCCTTTTCGGTTACTGAAGTCTTTAGAGGACCGGAGGTCCGAAAGAAGCTAGCCGGTGCGCGTCAGCCACCGGACCACAGAACCCACATTGCCCCAAGCTCCGGAGGAGCGGCACAACTACGTCCTGCTAGTGTCAATAGTGGGGACCGACCCCGATATGGCAGGAGGTGCTGGCTCAATCGGACCTTCTGGAGGGAGACAAGGAGAGGGGTGAGGAAATCCCCAAGGACCCGGCGACCCAAAGACCCAAGGAAGCCCGAAGGGTTGGAAGTTGGTCCTCTTGGCAAGAGGGCCCTACCTGTGTGGTAGGGATGCATCGCCGTAGGCGTCCCACTTCAGATCGCCTTCTAGGGATTTATTTTCCTGTCAGTAGTATTCCTGTCTTATTCAATCTGCGGGGTTTTTGGGTGACGATTGGTTTGCTGCAGGAGTTCAATCGAACCGTTGGCCCCTTCAGGGCCGTCGTGACTTGATGGCCGGTTTCCCCGGGTTGGCACCCGCGGCTACATGCG
>CAZKNW010000357.1:0-4697 GCA_964554035.1 uncultured Verrucomicrobiota bacterium | reverse complement strand
CAACGACCTGAAGTGGAAGGGTGTTGTCGCCCTCGGTGAATGTGGATGTGGATGCGGCTGGAATATGGGAGCTGATCCGGATCAATGGCAGGATCTGTCCCCGGTATTGGACGACCTCCCTTGCGGATGCGGTCTCCACATGGTCCCGAGGAATCTCCTCAAGGCGGGCGACGCTGTTGAGGGGTAGTGCCATGCGGCCTTCACCGTGCACGTTGAAGAGCAGGTAGGTCTGTCGGTCGGACTCCCCGGTGGAATCGTCCTGCCTTGCGGCATTCAGCTTCTGTTCTGCCCCCTCGGTGACGATCGACGCCTGTTGTGCGAGCCCGAGGACGTCGAGAATCAGGGCTACCTGTCCATCACCCATGATGGTGGCTCCGGCGAAACACTTGATGTGCTTGAGCTGTTTGCTCAGCGGCTTCACCACGATCTCTTCGGTGTCGTGAATCTTGTCGACGACCAGACCGAACTGCTTTCCATCCGCCTGCAGCACCACGATGCTGATCGATTTCTCCCCGGTCTCATTGAGTTCGTGCTGGCTGTCCTCCAGCACCTCATGGAGATAGACAAGGGGGAGGAGGTTGCCACGGAGTCGATAGACAGGGGACCCATAGATGGTCTCGATGTCGGACTTGACCTGTTCCTCATCGAGGCGGACGAGTTCGAGAAGACTTACCTGTGGGATGGAAAAGCGCTCCTTGCCGGACTGGACGATCAGTGCGGGGATGATGGCGAGCGTCAAGGGGATCTTGATACGGAAGGTGGACCGTTTTCCGATCTCGCTGATGACATCGATGGATCCGCCGATCTTCTCGATATTGGTCTTTACCACGTCCATGCCAACACCGCGTCCAGAGACATTGGTGATCGTTTCGGCGGTGGAGAAGCCGGGTGCGAAGATCAGGTTTACAACTTCCTGGTCACCGATGCGTTCGGCCTGGGATGCGGAGATGATTCCCTTCTCGACGGCCTTGGCCTTGATGCGTGCAGGGTTGATGCCCCGCCCGTCGTCGGTGATCTCGATATTGACCTGGCCACCCTCGTGGAAGGCCTTCAACAGGAGCTTGCCGGTCTCGTTCTTCTGTGCGGCCGAGCGTTGTTCAGGGCCTTCGAGACCGTGGTCGATCGCATTGCGGATAATGTGGGTGAGAGGATCCTTGATGCATTCGATGATGGTGCGATCCAGTTCCGTCTCCTTGCCTTCCATCGTCAGTTGGACCTTCTTGCCGAGCTCGTGCGAGAGGTCACGGACGATGCGTGGAAACTTGGACCAGATGTTGCCGATGGGCTGCATGCGGGCCTTCATCACGTTCTCCTGCAGTTCGGTCGTAATGATGTTCAGCCTCTGGGCTGCCGCCGTGAGGGAGTCGTCCTGGAAATTTCCGCTGTACTGTAGGATCTGGTTGCGGGAGAGGACGAGCTCTCCAACAAGATTCATGAGCTTGTCCAGTTGGTCCACCCGTACGCGGATCACGCTGTCGGCGACGGATGACTTGGATTCACCAAGCTCTTCATTCCCGGATGGTGCTGCAGGGGAGACTGTAGCAGGAGCGGGTGGTTCCGCATGGTCCGAAAAGAGCCCGAAACCAGACTCTGCAGCTTCTTCGGCAGCGGGTGACTCAGCGACCGGTTCCGTTTCTGGCAGGGGCTCTTGAGTCGGAGTTGCCACCGCCCGTGCCGGGCTGTCCGGATCTTCGGCATCGGGGTTTGACTGAAGCAGTTCCAGTCTGGAAAGCAGTTTGGAGTAGTCGGTGGTGCCCTCGTTCTCCTGATGCTCCATGGAGGTCAGCATTTCTCGCAGGGAGTCGGAAAGCTTGAAGAGCTCAGACAGGACAGACGGGGTTGGCGGAATCTGACCTTCGCGAAGGAGGCTGAGGAGGTTCTCGCCAACGTGGGCGACCTTTTCCATTTTGTTGAGACCGAGGCAACCGCTGGTTCCCTTGATGGTGTGGATGACGCGAAAGATCCGGTTGAGGGTGTCTTTGTCGCTCCGTTCCTCCTCGAGTTCGAGCAGGAGATCGTCAAACTGTTCCAACCCTTCGAAGCTTTCGATCAGGTGGTCCTTGATGAGTTGTTTCTGGATGTCCTCGTTCATGACGCCTCTGGGTTGGGCGGCGGAAGTGGCAGGGCTGGGTGCTGTCGGATGGTCAGCTGAGTACCTTGTCCACGATCGCCAAAAGCTGGGTTGGGTTGAAGGGTTTCACAATCCATCCTGTGGCGCCTGCTGCGCGGCCTTCCGCCTTCTTCTGGGGCTCGGACTCCGTGGTGAGCAGGATGATGGGGAGGGATTGTCTTGAGGGTTGCGAGCGGATCTGCCGGGTCATTTCCAGGCCGTCCATGACGGGCATGTTGATGTCAGACAGGATCAGGTCGATGTTGTTGGACTGGAGAACATCCAGAGCTTGGGAGCCATCGGCTGCCTCAAGGACCTCGTGGCCTTTTTCCTTGAGGGTGTAGGAAACCATTTTTCTGATGGTCGAGGCGTCGTCTACGGTTAGGATCGTCTTACCCATTGCATTTCTCCGTCTTGGGATAGTTCTTCAATCTTCTCTAGGAACATCGGAATCCGCGGACGTAACTTAACAAGAAAGTTTCTAACGATCTTGTCCCAGAGGACTGCGACGGAGGAACATTTGAAGATTGGGGAAGGGGAGGAACGGGAGGCTTTTCAACGGCCCATGGCCACCTGGGTCAGGCCGATGGCTCCCGCCACTGCGATGACCCCGCCAATGATGGAATGCAGGGAAGGCTTCTCCTTTTCGAAATACATGGAGAGTGGCATCACCGCCAGGGGGGTGAGCGCGACAATGGGCAAGACGACACCTGTTCTTTCCTGGGAAAGCGCCCATTGGTAGCAGCTTACCCCAAAGGTGGGCCCTGCGAGGCCGTTCAAGACCACCAACCACCAGCCCTTCTTCCAGATCGCGGATTTGCCTTCTGCTGGATGCGAAATACTGCCCGGGGAAACCAGGTGCCTTCTTTTCACAAAAAGAAGGAAGATCCCTGTCACGAGGACACCTCCGATGATCCTTTGGTAGGCAGTCGTGATTCCGTCCAGGGGATGGCTGGCAGCCTTTGAAATTTCATCGGCATGGCGGCTCAGAACGGCTCCAAAACCCTGGCAATAGGCGGCGACCACGCCGAGAAGGATCCCTGGGACGATGGTCTTGCGTGTAAGGTTGAGCTTCTTGTCCGGGGACAGTGCAAGCCCCACCCCGCACAGAATCAGAAGACCCCAGAAAATCTCCGCAAGGGTCATCCTGTTCTTCAGCCAGATCCATTCGGTCATAGCTGCAAAGGGGGCAGCGAGGCATTGAACAAGAAGGATGGTGAGCCTTGAGCCGATTCGCTGGTATCCGTGGAAGAGGGCGATGTCTCCAACGCCAAACCCGATGATACCGCTGATGAGAAGAATAGGAAATCCGGGACCGCTCAGACCCTTACCGAAGGTATGTGCGAAGAGTGCCAGCGCGGTGGTTGCAACGCAGAGTCGCCAGAAATTGCCTTCTGTACCGCCAAAAA
This sequence comes from uncultured Verrucomicrobiota bacterium, assembly GCA_964554035.1. Classification (GTDB taxonomy): domain Bacteria; phylum Verrucomicrobiota; class Verrucomicrobiia; order Limisphaerales; family CAZKNW01; genus CAZKNW01. The sequence goes on along the minus strand of CAZKNW010000357.1, from coordinate 1,178 downwards.
GCCGCGCCACACGCGTGCCGGTGATGGCAGAGCAGGCGAAAAAGCAGACAGTGAGGAAGGAAGGAATCATGAGGGGACATCCCGTTTTTCTCCGGGAGGCAAAGCCCGCCAGACGCAGGCGGCGAGGCTTCCTATGATCGAGTGGAACACCGCGGAAATGGCGCACGGAACGGCTGCGAGGGCGGAAAAATGCTCCCTTGCGAGAACGGCGCCCAGGCCGGAATTCTGCATTCCCACCTCGATAGACACGGTTCTGCAGATCAATTCATCATAGCGGAACACCTTGGCCAGGAGGTATCCGAGGCCAAAGGCGAGCAAGTGGAGGGTCGTCACGGCGAGAAATAGTGTCAGGCCCTGTTCCCGTATGCTGTCCCGGTTCGCCCCCACGATGCTGGCGCAAATCATTCCGATAAGGATCACGGACACAAGGGGAGCCACCGGTTTTATCGGGCTGATTTGTCGGCCCAGAAAGTGATTCATCAGCAAGCCAGCAATGACAGGCAGCAAGACGACCTTGACGGTTGAAAGGAAAAGTCCCCAACCATTCACAGGTACCATTTGTCCTGCAAGGCCCTCGGTTAGCAGGGGAGTCAGGGCGATGGCCCCGAAAGTGGAGCACATCGTCATCAGAAGGGAAAGGGGCAGGTTGGCGCGGGCGATGTAGGTCACAACGTTGGAGGCGGTTCCCCCCGGGCAGCATGACACCAGAATGATTCCCACAGCAAATTCCCTAGGAAGCTGGAAGGTGTTGGCAATGGCCCAACCGAGGAAGGGCATGATCAGGAACTGGCCCCAAAAACCCAGCATGATGGGCTTCGGAGTCCTCGCGACCTTTCGAAAATCCTCGAATTTCAGCGTGATTCCCATGCCCAGCATGATCATTCCGAGGCCAAGGATGATCTTATCCTTGTTGAACCAGGTAAACCATGAGGGTTCGACCAGTGCCATCCCGCACAGGATGAGGACCCAAACTGGGAAAAGATTGGTCAGTATGTGAAGGGTGCGGACCATGCGTGCGCGGGCTTTTATCTTCTAAAATGCGGTAAAACCAACCAAATCGTCCGATTCGCCTGCTTTGACCTTGGGGTGGCCCGGGGGTATCGTCCACCCGTGTCAACCCGACCCACAAGGAAGCAGATGAGGCTGCAATTGCTGTTGAGTGCGCTAGAGATCAAGGA
>CAZKNW010000356.1:0-4724 GCA_964554035.1 uncultured Verrucomicrobiota bacterium | reverse complement strand
CCTTCAGACTGAGTGCTTCCTTCATGCCGGGCATGGCGGAGGCGGGTTGGGAACGGTTGAGGATGGTTTCCTTCTTAAGGCTGCGGATCTTGCCGTCCATGGTCCTGACCGTGACCTCCTGATCGTTTTCCTCCTGCACGAATCCACCCACCAGATCGTCATCGGGCAGTTCGAACTCGATGAAGGCGAACCCGGGGGCGATGCGTTTGGAGGGTTCAATGAGGGCTTCAAGAATCTCGACCGGTTTCAGGGCCTTGCCGATCTTGGAGAGATCCGGCCCTGCCTCACCACCAAACCGTTTGATCCGATGGCATCGCACGCATTGGACGGCATGGTTGAGGAAAAGGTCTTCGCCTGCCTTGGGATCACCGCCATTCAGGGTAAGGAGATGGAGTCCGTGTTCGGGGTCGGATGTCTTCAGGTGCTGTTGGAGAGCTTCCTTGTTGGCCGCAAGTTCGGACGCAGCGGGTGAGGAGAGGTAGACGTCCAGAAGGTGGGCTGACCTTTCCTTCAGGCCCTTCTTCAACTCCGAACCAAACCAGTCCTCTATTTCGGTGCCCTCCAGGGAACCTGCCTTGCGGATGACTTCAGAACGGGCAGTTCCCTTGGTTGTGTTCAGGAGAGTTATCAATGCCTGGGTGCCACCGGCGGCCTTGCGCCTGATCAGGTGGACCGCCGTATCCAGTCGAAGTTGCCATTCCGGATCCTCTAGGAATGGCTTGAGCGTGGCCGGATCCGGGTTGGTGCCAAGGTGGCTTTGCAGAAAAGGGATGCGGGCTGAGACCGGTAGATCCTTTCTTGCCGCCAGTCCCAGGCTGAGGTTCTTGTCTGTCAGGTTCAGCCGGGCGAGAAGCTCCGCTGCAAGTGATGGGAGATTTCCAGAAGACTTTTCATCCAGGATGGCAACCAGTTTGGGAGTGCGGGAGCCCAGGTTGGGTTTGGAACGTTTGCCGTCCAGCGGACGATAATCCCAGGTGACACGGTCGAAATCGGAAGGGGTATCCCATTTCAAAAGGGATTGCAGGGCCTCCTTTCGGATTTCCATTCCGAGCGAGCTGTTGGTCGCGACATCGGCAACCGCGAGGGCGTCCTCCTGCCCACCGCTCCGGAAACGGGCGTTGAAAATTCGATGCCGGATGGGGAAGGGCGTGTTCTCGTTGTGGAACAAGGGAGACTGGATCATTGCGGTGAGTTTCCGCCAGAGCTGGCCATCCCTGTTGTCGTGAAGCCCGCGAATGGCCTCGTATTGAATCGGGGGATCCTCATCCTCGAGGAAATGGCTCATCTGGTCGGATTCCATACGACGAAGGGCGAGCAGGCCCATGAGCCGCATCATGGGGTCGGGAGACCTTGAGAAACCTGCGAGATCCCCGGGGGAAGCGGCGCCGCAGAGGGCTGTGACGACCGCATGCTGAAGACTCCAGTCCCGCGGACTGAGCCTTACCATGGCCTTCCTGAGATGTTGAAGGTGATCGCGGTTGCCATGTCTCCCCAGCCCCATCAGGGCGTGATAGCGCACGCGAGGGGTTTCCTCTTCCAGCAGCGGAACAAACCAGTTGCCCGGTGTGTCGGGAAGATCAGCGAGAACCTTGATCGCCTGGACTCTTGCCTCTCCCGTAAGTTGATCCAACTGGGCATGGATGAATCCGCGGATGGAGGCCGGGTTCTTCTCGAGAAGTCCCATCTGCCAAAGTCCCCAAAGGCTGTGGATGAGCGGCAGTTCCTGCTTCTCCTTCAGGATGATCGACCGGAAGATGGTCTGGCCTTCCTTCCTTTCCGCGATGGCGAACTGTGCCTTATGACGGACCCTTTGATCCGGATGACGCAGCATCTCGATCAGGTCGTTGATGGAGAGTTCGTTGTTGATCTTGTGCAGCCAGCGGTCTGTCGACTTGGCTGCGGCCGTTTCCCTGGCCTCGGGGTGCCATGTACGCTTGATGACGCGTTCCCCGTTGCCTCCCCAGCCGTTGATCCAGTCGGTGTAATAGAGCTGGCCGTCCTTGGAGAAGGCGATGTCCGTTGCGAGGGTTTGCCAGGCAAAGATGTTGGTGGATTGCAGTGCGTAGCCTGCGCCTTCCTGCTGGAGCTTGAAGGTCCGGATGCCACTTCTGGCGGAGGAGCCGACGAAGTCGCAGATGAAGAAGGTGTCCTGGTATTCCTCGGGAAAACCCGTGCCCGGATAGTAGGCGAGTCCGCTGGGGCCATGGGTCAGGTGCCCCAGGGGCTTGTTGTGCCAGAGCGGTTGCTCCTTGTGGGGCAGGTCCCAAAGGCGTTCGGAAAACCAGGGTGGTTGTGGATGGTCCTTACGGTCTGTCTCTTCTCGAAAATTGCGGGTGAGCTGATAGGTCGCATACCATGCGGAATCGGCTCCTTCCATCAGGTAAAGGATCCGGCAGCTGTCGCCGCCCCCCATGTCGTTGTCGACGGTGAAAAGGTCGCCATGCTGGTTGAAGGCGATCTCCTGCGGGTTGCGCAGGCCATGGTGGAAGACCTCCAGTTTCGAGCCATCTGGAAAGCAGCGGAAGACCGCGCCTCGCGTGGCTGCCTTGAGGCGCTTGCCCTCGTGGGTCAAGACGTTGAATCCACGGTCGCCGACAGTGAAGTAGATCCGGCCGTCAGGGCCCATGATGAGCCCATGCAGATCGTGCGCATGCACGCCCACCCGGACTCCAAAACCACGATGCAGTTCCTTGCGTTCATCGGCGATTCCGTCGCCATCAGTATCCTTGAGTTTCCAGATGCTGGGGATCTCGGCGAAATAGACATCGTTTCCGACGGCCAGAATGCCGGCGGCATTTCCGGCCAGGCGTTCGTTGAAGCCATCCGCATAGAGGGAGCTCTGGTCGGCGATGCCATCGCGGTTGCTGTCCTGAAGCATACGGATCCGGTCGGCATTCCGGGTAAGCATGGCGGGGGGCACGACATGGGCCCATCGGTCATACATGGCCTCACGCGTTTCCAGCGACTGACCACGGTAGTCTTCCATGGCCCACCAACGGGAAAAGGTGACGCCCCAGACTCCGGTCTCGCGTCGCGTGATCTCCGTGGCCAGGAGTCGGTCCTGGTCATCAAAGGTCATCGCCACAATGTTGCCCACTTGTGAAGAGTCGGCGAAGAGGGCGGACTGGAAGCCTTCAGGTAGCTTCTGTGCGTGGGTGGTGAATGTGGCGACGAACGAAAGCGCGAACAGACAACAAGGGAGGAACCGCTTCGGGGCAATGGTCGGCTGCATGATCGACATGGGATGACGCATCATTCCCGGAAGTCATTCGATTCTGCAACCAGAAGGTGGTTTGAGGGCTCTCGGATTGGGGTGCAATGCGAGGCAGAAGTCGTTGCCGACCGGTTTTGTGCGGCCTACTCCAGCAGCCACTCCACCGCTTCTTCGTGGTCTTCGAAGAAGCGCACCTCACCGGAGATGAACCAGGATCCGACCTTGGCGATGCGTTCCTGCCATTTCTTGTTCCCGTAGATCGCGATCTTCACGAACTCGTTCCCGTGTTTCAGGCCGAGCTTGAAGTCGTCCCACGCGGCGCGGGGTTCCCATCCCTCCAGTTCGGTCCCGTCGATGAGGGCCTTGACCTTGGGATCCTTCACTTCGCCCAGGGCGGAATCGATCATGGGGGTGATGGTGAGGTAGTCGTTGTGGGTCAGTTTTCCGGTCGCCTTGAGGGAGAGGAAGAACTCATCCTCGCAACGATCGATCCCGATCGAGAATCCGTGTCGCCTGGTTTTCATGATCTTGTTCCTTTCTTTGGTTTCCACCTAAACATGGTGTCCTGCCGGTGGATGTGCAAATCCGCGACTGCGAAACTATGACCGGATATTGCGAATGCAGGATCTTCTTCATAGGTGAGCAAACCACCATGGTTGATCATCTTTCAAAGAGGGGTGGTAATTGTCTGCGTGGGGCGGTATAGGCTGGTTGTTTCCATCAAGAATGTGGCCAGCCGGAGCTTAATGGCTTTGCCGGTTTGATGGTTTCAAAGAACGAATTTCCAATGAGCAGCCCTGAAGATTCAAACACCATCGTCATTGTTGGCGGAGGATTCAGCGGGACCATGGCGGCGGTGAACCTGGTGCGGTTTGCTGAACGCCCGGTCAAGGTCATCGTCGTGAACAAGGGGCGTCCCTTCGGGCGTGGAGCGGCCTACGGCACCCATCGTGGTGAGTATCTGCTCAATGTGGCGGCGCGAAACATGTCCGCCTTCCCCGACTGTCCAACCCACTTTGTCGATTGGCTGCAGACAAGGCATGAGTATCGGGATGTGCCGCTGACCGACCTTCGCGAGCAGTTCATGCCACGCCGCGTCTACGGGGACTACATCCGGGGCCTGGCGGAGAGTTGTTTCTCTCCCTTGAGTTCAAGGTCTCCAGCCTCACTTGCAGTAATCGAGGATGAGGTGGTTGCGCTCCATCCCGGGGAAGGTGGAGCGAGGGTGGAACTGGCGGACCGGGATCCCATTCCTGCACGCAGTGTGCTTTTGGCCACGGGCAACCAGCCACCGGCCTCGTTTCCAAGCGAGACACCCCTGGCGCACGATGATCGTTACTGCGCGGATCCTTGGTCGGACTGGCAGAGCCGGCTTCCGGGAAAGGATGGGCGGATCGTTCTCCTGGGAACCGGCCTCACCATGGTGGATGTGATCGTCACGCTGGAAGAGATCGGGTGGAAAGGAAGCATCACGGCCTGTTCGCGTCATGGAATGTTGCCGCGGCCCCAC
>CAZKNW010000355.1:0-4729 GCA_964554035.1 uncultured Verrucomicrobiota bacterium | reverse complement strand
CCGAACCAAGGCTGTAGATGTCCGATCGCGTGTCGACATCCCGGGAATCCAGTTCCAGCCTTTCCGGGCTGGTGTAGGCAGGAGAACCGAGGAACTGCTCCATCAAGGTGATGACAGGGGTGTCGGTCAGTTCATTCTCCACCGCCTTGGCAATCCCGAAATCAATGATCTTCGGTGTCGGTACCCCATCCCGCATCGTCACCAGGATGTTCGAAGGCTTGATGTCCCGGTGAATCACGCCCTTCTGATGGGCATGCTGGACCGCGGCACAGACCTGGATGAACAGTTCCAGTCGTTCCACTATCGAAAGTTGCCGCTCGTCACAAAAGTCGGTGATCTTACGACCCTCCACGAATTCCATGACAAAGTAGGGCCGCCCCATGGCACTCGTCCCGGCATCGATGGCTCGCGCGATGTTCTCATGGTCCATCAGCGCGAGTGCCTGTCTCTCAATCTCAAAACGCGCTACAAACTGGTCTGTGGCCATCCCATGGCGGATCACCTTCAGAGCCACCCGACGCCGAACCGGTTCGGTCTGCTCAGCCAGGTAGACAACACCAAAACCACCTTCTCCCACCCTCTTCAGGATCCGATAACGGCCGTAGCAGTCATTCTTCTCGTCGGCCCGGATGTCCACCTCCGGCAAGGGCCATTCAAAGGGGCGCATATGACCCTGGACCGTGGGCAACTCAGGGTCCACGAACCCGCCCTGATTGTGCTCCGACAGGTTCCTCGACGATCTGCTTTTGGGGGATGACCTCCGGGTCTCGCCCTTCCTCTGAGAGCCATTGTTCATGCCTGCCTCCTGGTTCGGGGACCCAAGTCTGCAGAATGATGCGTTGGCCTCAGTGAGTTGACCTGATTCTCCATGAACCCACCCCTTTTCGCCCATTTGCAGAATGCCTTCACGATGGAAAGCGTCCACGAACAATGTTAGGGGATTATTAAATCCGGGTAATAGCCCGGTAAAAAAGCTTCCTGACTATCTGGCCGGAAGATGTGTCCGGATGAAACCAGCGACCTGAAGTCCGAGCATCTGCTGCGCTTCCGGCGTCATGTGCACCCCGTCCTTCACGATCAGTTCGCCGAGATCCCGTCCTCCCTCTCGAAGCGACGCGTTGAGGTCGTTGACTGGAACATCGAGTTCCTTCATGACCTTCAAGGCAATCTTGTTGTATTGCTCCACTGCCTCATTGGTGAGGGCATAGTCCCTCTCCTTCCGCGCCGCGGCGGCCCGGTCATTCACAATCGGCGTCGTGGTGGCAAAGAGCACGGTTGCGTCCGTCTTGCCTCGAATTTGCTCCACGATACGTCTCAGATTGGACTCATACTTCCCCGGGGAAACCTGGAAATGCCCGTCCTTGTGAAAGCGCTTGGTGTCGTGGATGCCGCAGTTGAAATGCACCACATCCGGCTTTTCGGAGATGACCCAACGCTCCAGGTTCCGAAGGACATTCGCACTGTCCTGCCCGTTGGGCTTTGGACTGATGACCTCTGCCTCGCCCTTCAGCTCCTGGATCACCTTCGAAGTGTAGCTCAGCCGGATGGAATCCCCGATCAACACGACCTTGGGAACGGCTGCAGCCGCAGACCATAAGGAGGCCAACAACACCTGAATGAAGAGAATCGTCCTCATCCGCCCGTCTTCAATTCAACAATGTCGTGCGTGTTGGACTCCTTCTGACCGGCGGGACTGATGCGGATGTAGCGCGCCTTGTCACGCAGCTCAGGCAGCGTCCTGGCACCGAGGTAACCCATGCCGGACTGGATGCCGCCAATCAACTGTCCAAGCACCTTGTCCGCAGGACCCGCCACTTCCTTCAGGGCCTCGACACCTTCCGCGGACACCTTGCGAACGGTATCCTTGGAGCTGTGCCCGTATCGTGCCGCGGAACCCGCCTTCATCGCCGCATGACTGCCCATTCCGCGGTATTGTTTGTACAGCTTGCCGCTGATCTCAAGGATCTCACCCGGAGCCTCGGCACAACCCGCAAGGATGCCACCACAGATCACACCATCCGCCAGCGTGAGCGCCTTGACGATGTCACCCGACTTGCTGATGCCGCCATCCGCCAGGATGGTGACCCCGATCTTCGCCGCCGACTTGGCTGCCACGTAGAGGGCCGTCATTTGCGGAATCCCCACACCGGCCACCACACGCGTGGTGCAGATGCTTCCGGGCCCTTGCCCGATCTTGATGGTGTTGGCACCGCAACCAGCAAGGTATTCCACACCTGCGCCGCTGGTGACGTTACCGGCGATGATGGGTAGATCAGGAAAAATATCCCGGATCAGCTTCACCGTGTCACCCACTCCCTTGGTGTGCCCATGGGCGGTGGAAACCGCCACGGCATCCAGGCCACGCTCGACCAGCCCCCCGACATGGGCGGCAATCCGGTCCCTGTCCAGCTCTCCAACCGAATTCCTCGTCGCCGAGACAGCGGCTCCACAGACGAGCTGGAACTCGGCATCCCTCGCCGGCTTGATCTGCGCCTTCCGCTCCTGCGTGATGCGGTCCACATCCGACAGCGTGAAAAGTCCGTGCAGCCTGTCCTCATCATCGACCACGAGAAGCTTGTCGATACGTGGATGCTCGGCGAAAAACTGGTCGGCCCGCGCGATGGGGTCATTGCCCAACTCGCGCTGCCGCAGTGTGAAGGTCTCATCACGAGGGGTCAGTGCCTCCTGCACCTTGTGGCTGGCGTAGCGGGGACGCACCACGCTGCCTGGCAGAAGACCGATCAGCTTCCCCGCTCCATCCACGACGGGAAAGGTACTGAACTTGAAGTCCCTCCGCTCGATCATCTCAAGGATGTCTCCGATGTCGTCGTCCGGTCTCACCGTGATCGGATCCTGAATCAGCCCGTGCACATGGTTCTTCACACGCGAAACCTCCTTGAGCTGATCCTTCTCCGCCATGTTGTAGTGGATCAACCCCATGCCTCCATTGAGGGCCATCGCGATGGCCATGCGGGATTCGGTGACGGTGTCCATGTCCGCGGACACGATGGGCAAATGCAGTTCCAGCCCATCCGCCAAGCGGGTTTCCAGTTGGGTATCGCGGGGAAGGATCTCGGAATAAAGCGTGGCCAGGGTCAGGTCGTCGTACGTCAGGGCACAATCCTTGTGGGCCGGAAAGAAGTCGTCGGCCCGCTGGTAGAACTCTCTATCGAGGGAAGTCGGCTGGTGTGTCTCTGCCATGTGGGAATTTGTCAAAGGCCCCTCATGCCTGACAAGGTGGAATTGAGAAAAGGCGCTCTTTTAACAAACCCGCGCAGGAAATCCCCCAAACGAGGCCCCCGTTGGATTCCAGGCTTGGTGCGCCTCAGGCACATCCCGATAATCTCCCGTTCATGGATCTGCTGCCCGACATCGCCCCCGGAACCTATGCACTGGCCCTCTTTGGGGCCTTCTGCCTCGGTTTTTCCAAGGCCGGCTTTCCGGGGCTCGCCCTGATCAATGTCATGATCATGGCGGAGCTCTTCGGAGCCAAGGAATCCGTCGGCCTGATTCTGCCGCTTCTGATATTTGCCGATTTCACAGTCTTTCCCCTGTTCAGGAAATACGCATCCTGGAAGGACGTCGTTCCCTTACTGCTTCCGATCGGCCTTGGTCTTGTCGCAGGATGGTTCCTGCTGGGTAGCATCGACAATCGAGTGGCCCGCCCGACCATTGGGGGCATCATCCTGGCCATGGTCACGCTCCAGCTGCTCAGGGTCTACAAGAAGGAGTTCCTGACCCACCTTCCGGATTCACCTTTCTTTCGATGGGGGAGCGGACTGGTGATCGGCACCTCCACCATGATGGCCAATGCCGCGGGTCCCGCCTATTCCATCTATGCACTGGTGCACAAAATGAAGAAGGAGGAATTCCTCGGGATTGGAGCCCGGTGTTTCCTCCTCGTGAACCTGATCAAGGTCCCCTTCATGACGGATCTCAACATCATCAACACCGATTCCCTCCACCTGGACGCCTGCCTGGCACCCGCCGTCCTCGTTGGGATCCTTGTGGGACGCAAGGTGATTTCGAGGATTCCCCAGAAGGCCTTCGAGATTCTGCTCTACATCTTCTCCATCATCGCTGGGGGAAGGCTACTCTTCTTCTGAACAAGCCATTGTACGCCGCCTCCTGCTCCCGTGGAAGTGCCCGTGAGCGAGGAGAAATTTGTCTGTTAAATCGGCAAATACCCATCAATCTGGGCCTATGAATCCTCCCAGATCCATCCACACCCCCACAGACATGGAGCGCAGGAAAGCGGGAATGGCGCGTCGGACCTTTCTCAAGGGGACTGGGGTCGCCTTGTTGCTGCCGCGATTTGAAAGCCTGGGCCAAGTAGATGAACAGTCGCCTCGCAGGCTGCTCACGATTGTCAATCACCTCAGTTTTTACCAACCCGCACTGATCCCGCAGTCGGACGGCGCCATCAACGAGCCACCGCCCTTGCTGGCCAATCTGTCCGATCACTTTGCCCATCTGAAGCTGTATAGCGGATTGAACAACCCCGCTGTTCAAAACGGATTCGGGCACACGCCCTGTGTTGGCATCCTATCCGGATACTTCAACAAATTGCGCCGGAAGAACCGCATCTCCATTGACCAGGCAATCGCGGATCAACTGGATGACGAAACACGCTTCCGGTCGCTGGTTTTCCAGGCGGGCGAGAATCTGAACTTTTCCCAGATCTCCTGGGACAAGCATGGCCTGCCCGTGCGTCAGATCGATTCGCCCC
>CAZKNW010000354.1:0-4731 GCA_964554035.1 uncultured Verrucomicrobiota bacterium | reverse complement strand
CACCTATCAACAGTCCTCGAAGGTGGGCGACGAGTTGCTCAGGCGTGATCCTGAGAATGTCCTGCTGGCACGCGGCCCCCGGTTCCGGATCGAGGCGGAGATGGTGAGGGACCAGGCTCTTTCCGTCAGTGGGCTGCTCAGTCACAAGATGGGAGGCCCGGGCGTCTTTCCCCCTCAACCCGCGAGCGTGACGGATCTGGCCTATGGCAACTTCAAGTGGAAGACGAGTGAGGGCGATGACCGCTACCGTCGGGGACTCTACACCTTCGCCAAGCGCACGGCACCCTTTGCCGGTTTCCTGTCCTTCGATGCCACGAGCGGAGAATCCTGCGTGGTGAAAAGGGAACGCAGCAACACCCCCCTCCAGGCACTGACCGTGATGAATGACGAGTCGTTCGTCGAGGCGGCCCGTTCCCTTGCGGACCGGGTCATGGATGAAGTCCGGGGTGATGAAAAGGCCCGCGCGGAAAGGCTGTTGCGCCTCTGCCTGATCCGTCCGGTAGCCGGCGAAGAGGTGGAGGCGATCCGGCAGTATGTCGCGTCGCAGAAGGAACGGATTAAAAAGGGGGAACTGAAGGCGAATGAGATCCTGGGAGCCAAGGGTGGCGATGCGGATCGCGCCGCATGGACCATGGCGGCCCGGGTCGTCCTCAACCTCGATGAAACGATTACGAAGGAATAAGTCATGAATCCTCAAGCAACGAACCGGATCCATCCTCTGCTGGCTTCAACGAGACGGCAGTTCTTCCATGATTGCGGAGCGGGCCTTGGCAAGCTGGCGCTGGCGGGATTGCTGGCGGACTCCGCGGCTTCCGGGCTGCAGGCAACCACCAGTCCGATTGCCCCCGGGCCCACCTACTTCAAGCCCAGGGCCAAGTCGGTCATCTTCCTCTTCCAGGCCGGGGCTCCCAGCCAGCTGGAGCTTTTCGACAACAAGCCGGTGCTGCGTGAGCACGATGGGAAGCCCATTCCCCCCGAGGTGATTCGAGGTCAGCGCTACGCCTTCATCCAGCCTGATGCGAAGGTGATGGCGCCCCGGTTCGAGTTCTCGCGACATGGTCAATGTGGCGCGGAGATTTCAGAGATGCTGCCCCATCTTGGGAAGATCGTGGACGACGTGGCCATCATCAAGTCGATGCACACCGACCAGTTCAACCATGCACCGGCCCAGTTGTTCGTCAACACGGGAAGCCCCCTCCCGGGTAGGCCCAGCATGGGATCCTGGTTCAGCTATGGCATTGGGAGTGAGGCGAATGACCTTCCATCCTTCGTGGTCCTCAAGAGTGGTGGAAACCTGAGCGGTGGGGCCGCCCTCTGGGGATCCGGATTCCTGCCGTCCACGCATCAGGGTGTCCCTTTCCGGAGTTCAGGGGATCCGATCCTGAACCTGGCCAACCCACGGGGATATGACCAGAAGGCCCAGAGGGACTCGCTCGATCTCATGGGGAGGCTCAACCGCAGGCGTCTCGATGCCGTTGGCGATCCCGAGATCGCGACCAGGATCAACGCCTATGAGATGGCCTACCGGATGCAGAGCCGCGCACCGGAGTTGATGGACTTCGATGATGAGCCAGCCGAGGTGAAGGAGCTCTACGGGGTGCAGGAAGGCAAGCCCTCCTTTGCCAGGAACTGCCTGTTGGCAAGGCGCCTGGTCGAACGCGGGGTGCGCTTTGTCCAGGTCTACCATGCCGGTTGGGATCACCACTCCCAGGTGGAACGGGGGGTGAAGGGGCAGGCGGCGCAAACCGATCAGGCTTCGGCTGCCTTGATCATGGATTTGAAACGCCGTGGCCTGCTGGATGAAACCCTGGTGGTCTGGGGTGGTGAGTTCGGCCGGACACCGATGGTCGAGAGCAATGCGGCCCTCGGACGTTCGCTGGGGCGCGATCACCATCCTCAGGCCTACACGATGTGGATGGCGGGTGGCGGCATCAAGCCGGGCATCACGCTCGGCGCCACGGACGACCTGGGCTTCCATGTGGTGGAGAATCCGGTCCATGTCCACGACCTCCAGGCGACCATCATGCACCTGATGGGAATGGATCACGAGCGCCTGACCTTCACCTATCAGGGACGTCCCTTCCGCTTGACCGACGTGCATGGACATGTCGTGAAGCAACTGCTTGCCTGATGGACGAACCGGCTTCAAGGGAGGAGACATGGACGCTTCACCCGGATCTGCGGATCATTCCGGCAGGAGCGTCAGGAGTGCAGCTGGACATTGGCAGTGAACACCTTCACGTGGCCGACGATTTTCTTCCCTTGCTTCTGAGATTCAATCGGGGTGCCAGCATCGAGGAAGCGATGCAAACCGTGCCGAGGGTGAGCGGCGCGTTCATCCGGGCGCGGCAGGAAATTGAGGAATGGAAGCTGTCGGGTGTCCTGGTTTCCGATGTCGGAGAGGGATCGGTCAAGGATGTCGGTTTCTCCTCGGTCCGCAGTCATCTGGTCATGTTGAATGATGTGACCCGGACACGGGCCTTCATCGACGCCCTCCATCGGAATGTCCGGAAAGGGGATGTGGTGGTGGACCTCGGTTGCGGATCCGGTGTTCTTTCCGTGGCGGCGGCACGTGCGGGTGCGGCCAGGGTGCATGCAATCGAGTCCGGCGGCATGGCGGATGTGGCTCAAAGGGTCTTTGAAGGGAATGGGGTCGCCGATTTGGTTAGACTGCACCGGGGTCGCTCCGAAGGGTTTCAGCTCGAGGAACCGGCGGATCTCCTTGTCACCGAGACGCTGGGCAATGATCCCTTCGGTGAAGGCATTCTCCAGAACGTGATCGATGCACGAAAACGCTTTCTCAAGCCCGATGCCAGGATCATTCCCTCACGGGTCCGGGTGGTCATGGAGGTTCGTGATATGTCCGAGTCCCATGCCAGGGGAGCCTGGCTTGAGGAGTCCCACCTTGACCGATGGAGGGATGCGTATGGGATGGACCTGGCACCCTTGCAGCGGCTTCAGTTGAAACACCGGACCGCGGTGGCGGTGTCACCTGAGGTGGTGGCTGGCTGGAAACCGCTGTGCGCTCCCACGGAAGTGAGCACGGTCGACCTGGCGGCATTGGACCGTGACCTGATCAAGGCGGAGGTCGAACTGGAGTCCATGGATTCGGGAAGGCGTGCGGTCATGGTCGTGTCCTTTCGGTGTGACCTGGATGAGCATGGAAGGCTTAGCACGGTCCCGGGCGAAGCGCCCTCCGACAATCATTGGAAGTGCCTGGTCTGGGCACCCCAGGTGATCGGGGTGGAGCGAGGCGACAGGATCCGGCTGGTTTATCGAAGCAACGGGGACTTCGAAATGAGCCTCCCCTGAGCTGCAAACGGCCGGATTCCGGGATTGGCACCGTGTGCCGGTAGAGGTAAGGAAGGGGCAACACCTGATGAAAATCCGAATCCACGAGGAACGACTCAAGCTTCGTCACCGTTGGACCATCGCCCGGGCCGTCGAGTCCGGAGGGGCCACCGATGAAACGGTCCTGATCCTGGAACTGGAGGATGAGGACGGAATCATCGGACTGGGAGAGTGTGCCCCATGCAAACGCTACAATGAGGATCTCGACTCGGTTCGGGCCTTTCTGGCCGGCGTGGACCTGGAATCCCTCTCGTTCGAGAATCCGGAGGCTTCGATTGATTCGCTGCTCGCCGCGGGGAAGGGCAACATGTCGGCTGTCTGCGGGCTTGATATTGCCCTGATGGATGGCGCGGCACGCAGGAAAGGGGTGCCCCTTCACGATTACCTGGGACTTGGTTTTGAGGAAGGACGGCATGTGACCTCCTTCAGCATCGGGATCGATGATCCTGAGAAGATCCACCAGAAGGTCCTCGAGGCGGAGGAATTTCCCATACTGAAGCTGAAGTTGGGGCATCCGAATGATCGGGAGCACCTTGCCGCCCTGCGGTCGGCAGCACCGGGCAAGACCGTGAGGGTGGATGGCAATGAGGCGTGGACCACGAAGGAAAAGGCGCTGGAGATGATCGAGTGGCTCGCCGGGGATCCCGGGATTGAGTTTGTCGAGCAACCGATGCCCTCGAGCACGGACATCGAGGACCTGGTCTGGCTCAAGGAACGCAGTCCCTTGCCCTTGATGGCGGACGAGTCCTTCCACAACGCCGTCGACGTCGAGCACTGCGCACGCGGCTTTCACTCGGTGAACGCCAAGCTGATCAAGACGGGTGGCGTGCTGCAGGCCTACCGTGCGCTCAAGAAGGCCAGGGAGGCGGGATTGAAGACCATGATCGGATGCATGATCGAAACGAGCATCCTGATCTCGGCCGCCGCACATCTTTCCGCCCTTACGGACCACCTGGACATCGATGGGAACATCCTCATCAGCAACGATCCCTACCTGGGGCCGACATCCAAGGCAGGGATTGTCTCCTTTTCGGACGCACCGAGGCCGGATGGCTTGAGGGTCGGGCGAAGGGGGGCTTGATCAGGCGGGATTATTGAATACCCTAGCGTTCCTCAAAGCGATGTATTCCTCCAGACGTATTTATCGAGATTGGTTGTCCTTCATTCTGCTGGCCCTGTTGGGTGCCGAGATCCATGCCGCCACCGTGCCTTCCAGCAATGGCATCTACGCGACCATCCGGATCACCCGCAACAGTTCCCTCGTGGCGGAGCTGGTAGCCGAACTGGATTACGACAAGGCTCCAATGACTGTGGCCAATTTCGTGGGGCTGGCGGAGGGGAGCCGTTCCTGGGTTGACTTCGTCAACGGAGGGATGAAGA
>CAZKNW010000353.1:0-4746 GCA_964554035.1 uncultured Verrucomicrobiota bacterium | reverse complement strand
CAGTTACGGGAGCGTCTCGCTCCCATTCGGTGAGTTTTCACACAGTCTGTTCAGGCGGTGTTCCTCACCTCGTTTGCGCAACGACGATTGTGTTCAAATGACGGAATAGGCTCGACCGCCGGCTACGGGCTTGGATGCCTTCGGCATCATGGGGTTGTTTGAGCGAGCTGTATCGATGTCCTTCGGCCGCTCGTTCAATCGCTCCCCATTCCCCAATCAGTCATTTCTCTTGAGGAAGGCGCGTGCCTTGGATCTTTCTACCGGGTTGAGTTCTCCATCGCCGTCGGTGTCGAAGCGTTCGAGTGCGGACTTGCGAAGGTTGTCGGCGAATTCGAGTTTTCCCGGACCAAGCACATGGTGTCCCACCTGCCACCTGAGGTGCTCGGAGTAGCGTTCGCGCAGGCGTTTCATGTCCGAGCCACGTTGGCCGGAAATCATCAAGGTCAGGCTGCCCATCTCGTCGTTGGACTCCAGGCCCCAGTGGATTCGTTTTGGGGGAGAAAACGGATTGTTGGGATTATCGGCCGAGTTGTCCCAGACGATGTCGCTGATCAGGCGCGTCCCAGCAGGGAGGATGACGGGTTCCACGAAGCGATATTCCTCCTGCCATGAGATGTCCCAGTCGGGCAGGTTGAGCAGGACCAGATCCTTGCCGCTGGGCAGTTTGGCGGTGAGGCGCAGGGATTTGCCAATGTAGTGGGCATGAGCAGTGGCTCCAAAGGCCTCCACGTCCACCGGCAGCTCGAAGGAATCGCGGTAGTGTGCTTTGGCTTCTCCGGCTGGGATGTCCAGCCCGGCGAAGGCACCGAAGACCGGTGGCAACTGCAGGCCAAAGAACTCCCGGGTGGGCGCCTCATCGCCAAAATAAAGAGCGATGGTTGAGCGCTCCTGCTCCTCCTTCGCAGTCAGGTGGAAATGGGAGGACAACACGATGTCCGCGCCTGCTGGCAGGCGATGGGCCAGTCCCTCGGGCAGGGGCAGTGGATGGGTCCCCGGCACCCAGCCGCCAAGAAACTTCCCGATGCCCTGGCCAAGCGGCATTTCAGCGAAACCGGGATCCTCTTCCCTGGCATCCGCCTTTCGTGCGGCTCCGGTGGTATCGAGGTAAAAGAGGGAGTGATGCACCACGGCTGGTGTGCCGGGACGGAACTCAATCGCCTTCAGCCAACGGGCCTTCTCCAGTCCGGTCGGGACGACGAAATTGCGGTAGATGTCCGGCCCGGTCGCAGGGAGGACGTAGGCGTCACTCATCTCCAGCACGAGGTCGGGTTCCCCCAAGCGCCAACCGCTCTTGAACTCGGGTGCGGGTGGCAGGTCGCTCTCATTGCCCTCCGGCATGCCGGCAGTCACCCAAGCCTTGAACAGGCGGACCTGTGCCGGGGTGAGCCGTCGTTCGCCATGCAGGGGCACGTCGCCACCCTCAGCCTGCCAGGGTGGCATGAAGCCGGACTCGATCACGGCGGCAATGGTTCGGGAACGCTTGCGCACCTGATCGTAGGTCTGCAGTGCAAAGGGCGCGGTCTGTTGTGGCCGATGACATTCGACGCAGTTCTGGTTCATCATCGGCGCAATGTCCCGGGCGTAGGTGACGTCCGGCTCGCCCGCCTGGACCAGGGTGGCGAGGACCGTCAGGAGCATTCCGGATGTGAAGGTCATTTTCATGAATCGGTGTTGGGTTTGAAACGGTGCCTTACCCAGGGCAGCCGGGATGTATGCTCGATCAGCCAGGGTAGCACCATCAGGTCGGCCAACAGGGCGGTGATGGTGATCGCGCCCAGCAGGAACCCGGTATCGCGCAGCGTGGTGAAGCTCGAGATCAGGAATGCGGACGCGGCAATGAGCAATGTGACGGAAGTGAGCACGATGGCAAGTCCCGCCGAACGCACGGCCTCATCCAGATCCTCGCGAAGAGACCTTTTTCCCTCCGCCCGCAGTTGCCGAAAGCGAACGACCAGATGGATCGTGTCATCCACTGCCAGTCCCAGTCCGATGGAAAAGACGATCACCACGCCCAGCCTCAATGGAAAATCAAGCCAGCCCCAAACGCCGGCTGCCACAAGGATGGGAAGGGCATTCGGGATCAGGCACAGCAGTGCCAGTAGTGGCGAACGCAGGGCGATGGCGAGCACGATGGTGATCGCCACGAGGGAGGCCACGAAGCTGCGCAGCAGGGTCTCCGTAATCAGGTTCACGCTCTGGTAGGCCATGGGCACGTAGCCATTGAGCTTCACGTCCAGCTGAGGCGGGAGCCCGGTGTTGAGTTCATCGAGTCGTGCCGAGAACTTCTGGAACTGATGCGACCCGAAACCCTTGGCGATGTAGAAGGTCATGGCGGCGCGGTCACCATCGCGGTCGAGCAGGTTGGAGGGAAAGGGCTTCATGTCACCCAGGGCGCGCAAGCCGAGGTAGGGTCCGTCCTTGGTTTCCACGATCTCCGGGGCGAGAAGGAAGTGGATCATGTCGACATACGAACTGGCCCCGGTGACCCCCTCGACCTTGGACAGTTCGGATTGCAGGTTCTCAAGGGCGGTGAAGGCGTCACGGTCATCGAGAAGCCCGTTGATCTCGAGTTCCACCCGATCATTGCCGTGAAAGTGTTCTGCGAACCAAGCGAGGTTCTGCACCGACTCCGCGCTGGCTGGCAGTTCGCGCGACAGGGAGGAATCGATCTCCACACGGACAAAGCCCAGGGAGATCGTCACAAGGATCAAAGCCACCGGCAGGGCGAAGCGGCGCATTGGATCGGGATTCACCCAGTTGCGCATGGGCGCCAGTTTGCCCGTCCCGGGAAAGAGGGACAGGGCGACCGGCATGAACAACATGGCCACAACGAAGGCCAGGACCACCCCAACGGCACACCAGAGGCCGAACTTGCGCACCTCCTCGTGCCGGGCAAAGAGGAGACTCAGGAACCCGATACAGGTGGTGAGCGAGGTCAGAACGCAGGCCATGCCCACACTGCGCAACATCTCGCGCAGTGATTCGACCACGCCCATTCCCATGGCACGAGCATCATCGAACTTCTGCTGCAGGTGGATGGAATCGCTCAGGCCGATCACGGTGATCAGCACCGGTCCCGCAAGGAACATGAGACCAAAGGGTTCACCTGCGGCGGAGAGCATGGCGAAGAAAGCCAGCAGTCCGGTGGCGGAGGTCATGAGGGGCAGGAAGGAGCGCCGGAACGAACGCATGAAAAGGGGGAGGATGACAAACAGGGCAACCATCTCCAGGGAAAGCAGGCGGATTAGGTCGCTCCGCAGCGTGTCGCCCATGGCCATGAGGACGACCTCCGTTCCCAGCACGCGGGCGGTTTGATCCCATTGGCTGGCGGTGCCGTCCAGAGCCTCGAAAAACTTGCGGTTGCTTCCTCGTTCCTTCTGAACATGGAAGGCAACCGATTTCAGGTCCTTCGAAATGAAACGTCCGCGAACGGTGCCCATGCCCGGGCTGTCCCCCAGCTCAACCGGTTCATCACCCGTGCCCCCCAGCCTCGCCCACTCATCGATGGTGAAACCCTGGAACTCCAGATCGAGGATGCTTGCGGGAGAATAGACCTTCTTCACCTCAGGCAGGGCCTCCAGCTCCTTGGCCCATTCGGCGGCCTGTCTAAGCTGGTTGACCGTAATCACCTCCGGCCAGGTCACCGCGACCACGGCACGTCCTTCCGCGGGTGGAAAGGACTCGTAGAACTCCCTCACCGCCTTCACCTGTTCGCTGTCGCCCTTGAGCAGGGGGTGCAGGGCAAACTGGAACTTGAGGCCTGGCAACAGGGAGGCGCCCACCCCAATCAGGATGAGCCAAAGCCCGACAAAGGCCGCCCTCCAACGGACCAGGAATCGTAGCAGTCCGTCCAACATTTCAGTTGATGGATCTTGGGTCGGGTGTCCAACCGGGATGGCGGGCAGTGGGCATAGGTAAAGGCGGTCTTAGGTCTGAAGTAGTTCCACTCAACATCGCATCGAGGCATTCCCTGTTCAATGTCACATTCAATTCCGTCCGAGGACGAGGTTTACTCATCCATGATCAGGCGGAAGAATCCCTTGCTATCCCCAGTGGTGACCGTCTGCTCCGTGTTTCCATTCTGGCTTTGGAACTGCATGAGGGTGGACCAAGGGCCGTTGGCGTCAGGGGCTGATTGAAGCTCGTAGGAGCGACCGGATGGCCCTTTCAAGCTGAGTGTTCGTTGCCCATTTTTACCTGGATTTGAGAATCCAACATCGACCACAGGACCTGATTTCATAATGCCATCTTCGGTGAGTGCGATGTAGTGTCCATCCACAAAGAACAAGGGGATACGATACTGAGGAACCACGGTGATGGGAGGGAGATCGTGAGCGCTGGCGGAACTCAAGTCGGTCGATGTCCAGGCTGAAACTGAGGGCTCGGGGACGTAGACACCCCAAGGTTTGGAACTGTTGATCTTTGTGAGACCGATCGTTCGATCGGACCAGGGACTTGTAAGGGCTGTTCTGTAGGCCGGGTGAGAGACTTCAGTCCAGGTTTCTCCATCTGTAGACAAGAAAGCCCTGGAAGGTACTAAGGCGCCTTTTGTCGCTACGAGGACAAGTCCTTCGGCAAAACCAATGATATAGGTGAGGTAGTCGGGGCCATTGGCTTCTGGGAGAGGAGGACATTGTGTCCACGATTCACCAGTCTGTGATTTGAAGAGCTGACGTTAAACAAAGCTACCGCCTAGGGCCAATCGACATTCAGGGTTGTACAAGGGGCGGTTCTGGTGTTGAAATG
>CAZKNW010000352.1:0-4751 GCA_964554035.1 uncultured Verrucomicrobiota bacterium | reverse complement strand
CAACCAGATCATCGAGGAATCCGGTATTTCCAAGGCCACCTTCTACACCCATTTCAAGACGAAGGAGGAACTGGCTGAAACCTACCTCAGGGAACGGGATGTCACGGAACTGGATTTCGTCGAGGAGACCCTTGCCGATCACCCGACCGGCGAGGAGAAGATCAAGGCCCTGTTTCAGGGGATGATGGACTGGCAGGTCAAATCCAACTTCCGGGGATGCGGATTCGCCAACATCGCCGTTGAGGTGGCGGACCATGAAAGCCCGCTCCGATCCCTCGTCCGGGACCATGACACCAAGTTCCGCGATATCCTCAGGCGTCTGGTGACGCAACTGGCCGAGGAACATCCCCATCGTCTTGCCGGGCAGGATCTCGAGTCCTTGACCAACCACCTTTACCTGCTCGTCGAAGGCGCCATTGCAGCAAGCCAGCACTACGCTGCCGCCTGGCCGATCGAGCAGGCTGCGGAACTCACCAGGCAGTTGATACGGACCGGTGCCTGAAAGGCCTGAACCCAGGAAAGCCGGGGCCCTAGCACGGACGTCCTTTCCCTGTTCAAGGGACTACTTCCTTTCGAGCATGAGGAGCCGGAATTCAATGGCCGCCTTTCCGGGGATCTCCAGCGCCTTGAGTTCCAGGCGTCCCTTGCCATGGGTCAGCTGGAGGGTTCCCATCTCAATGGTGCGGAAATCCTTCACGTAGGACTCCACCCTCTCGACCCGGTCGTTCTCCATGCCGCGGGCAGGCACCTCGTGGGACCTGGTGATGCGTTTGGAAAGGCGGTTTCCATTGAAGCTCAGTTCCATGACCATGCCCTCGTCCCCCTTGCTGCAGGCGTATTCCATCTCGACCTTGAATTCACCGGTCTCCGGAACCTCCACGTCCCAGTAGAGCGCATCTTCCAGGCTCACCCAGTTCGTAAAGTAGGAACAGTTGGGAAACTTGTTGGATCGCTTGATGTTGTCCCCCACGACCAGGGCGTCCCTCGCCGGGATCTGGGTATACTTGAAATCGGGATGCCCCACCACGAAGGCCCGCTCATCCTTGCCCAATTCAGCCAGTGGGCCCTTCCTGTAGTCGGACAGGGCCTTCCTGAGCTTCTGCGTCACCGAGGGAAAGGCACCGGACACGTCATCGAACTGCCCGGGATCGTTCACCATGTCATAGAGCTTGCCCTGGGTATCCATCCGGAATCGCTGGTTCCTTGCGCTGATCTTGTTCTTCCAGTTGGAAATGATGACGCGGTCCTTCCACCCTGAATCCCCACCCATCAACAGGGGTTTCAGGCTGAGTCCATCCAGCGGTTTGGCCGTCTTTGCAGGAACTCCGGCGAGATCGCAGAAGGTGGGCAGGAGATCCGTGGCCGAACTGATCGGCTTGACGGTCATGCCTGCCTTGATCTGGCCGGGCCAGCGCATGAGCAATGGCGAACGGACGCCCCCTTCATCCGTGGCACCCTTCTTTCCCTTCATGCCTCCATTCCACCGCCAGCCATTCGGTCCGTTGTCGCAGAAGTAGACCACGACGGTGTCCTCCTCCAGCTTGAGGTCCTTCAGCTTCTTGAGCAGGCGACCGACATTCCAGTCGATGTTCTCACACATCGCCAGCGCCGCCCGGGTGTGCCCGACATCCTCCCTGCGTGGCTCCCGGTGCTGGAACTCCAGGTCCATTTCCTTGAACTTGTTCCAGAACCTCTCCGGCACCTGCATGGGAGAATGCGGTGTGTTGTAGGGGATGTAACAGAAGAAGGGCTGGTCCTTGTTGGCCTCGATGAAGTCCATTGCCTTGCTCGTGAAGTCATCCACACAGAAGCCCTGCCCTTGGACGATCTTTCCGTTATGCTCGAGAGGCGGACTGAAGTAGTCGCCCCAGTGCCCGGAACAGAAGCCGTAATACTCGTCGAAGCCACGCCCGTTGGGGTGATAGGGATACTGCATGCCATTGTGCCACTTGCCAAAGGCACCGGTCCTGTAGCCCGCCGTCTTGAGGATGTCGGCGATGGTCGTCTCGTCCAGGTCCAGGCGCTCCCCTCCCGCCGAGGTGCTGTAGACCCCACCCCGGACATGATACCGGCCCGTCAGGAACTCGGCCCGTGTCGGCGAACAGACCGGGCAGACATAGAAGCGGTCGAACATCGCACCGTCCCTCGCAAGGGAATCAATGTTGGGCGTGGAAAGGTTCTTGTTCCCGTTGAGGCTCAGGTCGCCCCAACCCTGGTCGTCGGTGAGGATCACCACGAAATTGGGTTGTTTGGCCATTCCGTTCGAAGCGGCAAACAACAGCACGCCGAGGACAAGGCACCATCGTGCCCATCGAAGTGAAATCTGCATGTCAGAAGTCTATTCTCCCGGACCGGCAGTGTCACACCAAAGTGGACGGCATCCTCCCTCCACAAACGCCAAATGCCACCTTTCCCTCTTTTTACATTGGCAGGATCCCCCGCCTGTGGCTACCAAGGCCCATGCTGCATTGTCTTCAGCATGTGCCTTTCGAGGATCTGGGAACAATCCGCCACTGGGCGGAACGCCGCGGGCTCGAAACCCGGACCACCCATCTCTTCGAGAATGAATGCCTGCCCGTGAATCTCGAGGACATCGATCTGCTCGTGGTTCTGGGAGGTCCGATGGGCGTCAGCGACCTCAAGCAGCACCCGTGGCTTCTCGAGGAGAAGCGCTTTTTGCGAAGGGCCCTGAAGGCGGGGTTCCCGGTCCTTGGAATCTGTCTCGGTGCGCAACTGCTTGCGGAATGCCTGGGTGCGCAGGTGACACGGAACCCGGTGCGCGAGATCGGTTGGTTTGAGGTCCACGGCGACTCCGCCTTTCAAAAGCGACTCAATGGCTCGCTGTCCAACCATTACTTTGCCTTCCACTGGCACGGTGACACCTTTCAGATTCCTGATGGTGCCATCCCTGTGGGGTCGACGGATGGATGCGCGAACCAGGGCTTCCTCTGGAAGGAGCGGGTCCTCGGACTGCAGTTCCACCTGGAGACCACCCCAACCCTCGCCTCCAACCTCCTGACGCATTGTGCCGATGAGATGGATGACGGACCCTACGTCCAGAACAAGGCCGACCTCATTGATGCCGGGGATCGCTTTCAATCCGCCAACCTGCGGATGCACACCCTGCTCGATGCTCTCGTGCCGGGTGCCGCCAAGACTTTCCACAACTGATGGACCTCGACCCCACCCAGGACAAGATCCGGTTCAGCCCAGCCGCCATGGCCGCGGTAATTGGCATCTTGTCTGTCTTCGCCGTTGCTGGAGTGGTTCTCGTGATGGCCACCGGGGATCTCGGGAAGGAAAATGTCGACCTGATGGATGAGACGGTCACCTACCTCGGCAGCCACCGGTTGAGCGTCAAACCGGGCTCACGGGACGCCATGGCCTCACAGTCAGGCATCGGCACCAACACGGTGTATCGCTTCCAATGCCGACAGACCAGGATCGAACTCCGCCCCGGAAGCGAACTGGTGGTCAACGGATTCACCTTCGGCAATCTCGAACGCGAGGACGAGATCCTGGTCGATGAGGGACGCGTCCTCGTCAATGGCCGCCTACGTGCGGGCCTTCCCCTGATCACGGAGGATATCGAGGTGAAAACCCTCGTCCCTAATGAAGACTACCTCGATACGACACTCAAGGGACACGATCTTCGCATCATCCCCCGTCCCGACCTCACGACCCGTGTGGCCGGCGGCGACTCCCACTCGCTCAGGGCGGATGACCGGAACATCTCGATCCGGGGATCTGAATTGATTGTGGATGGCGTGCATGTCGGGATCCTTTCTCCTGGAGACGCAGTCACCGTGTCTCCAGACCAGGTTTCAATCAGTCCCGGCAATGACGAGGAAGAGGGTCAGGCTCCCCGGAAAGTGGAATAGGTCCTGTTCACTCTGTCTCCGGCCTCCGCCGTCGTCCTCTCCCGTCATCACCGGGATGAATTCCCCACCCACCGGCGTCTGCGTATGTTCGGGTTGCCCTCCTTGTCGGACCGGTGTCAGGGGACAACCCTCCCCAAGCATCAGCGGTGCCACACGGTGAAACAGGCCCTTGCAGGCGCTTTTCCAACCGTTTTTGCGTGAAGCTCGCGCATCCCGTGTGAAGGACACTCGAAAAGGCCGCAAATACCCCCGAATTCGGCGCATTCCCGGCCTTTCCATGCCTCCATTTTGAGGCTATAAAACGGCGCTCATGCGCGAGACAGCGACAGACAAGACGTCCTCAGAACAACTTGAGGATACCCAGTCCAAGACAGACACCCGTGGCGTTCACATCGACAAGGTGGGCGTCCGCGGCATGCGTTTTCCCATCGAAGTTCCGAGAAGGGACGGCTCGCAGCTGGGCACAGTGGCGACCGTCGGGCTTTTCGTCGACCTCCCCAAGGAGGTCCGGGGCACCCACATGAGCCGCTTCGTCGAGATCATGAAGGAGCACACGA
This sequence comes from uncultured Verrucomicrobiota bacterium, assembly GCA_964554035.1. Classification (GTDB taxonomy): domain Bacteria; phylum Verrucomicrobiota; class Verrucomicrobiia; order Limisphaerales; family CAZKNW01; genus CAZKNW01. The sequence goes on along the minus strand of CAZKNW010000352.1, from coordinate 313 downwards.
CGGACTTCGGATCGGACCAGATCACGCGGATCCTGAAGAATCTCCAGCAGCGCCTGACGGCGAGGACAGCCCACCTGGATGTTGCCTTTCCGTTCTTCCTTCAGAAGAAGGCACCCGTCAGTGGCATCGAAAGCCCCATGGACTACAACGTCCGCTTCGTCGCCTCGGCCATCGAGGATGAGATCGATGTCATCACCTCGGTCTCCGCCCATGTCACGACCCTTTGCCCCTGCTCCAAGGCCATCAGCCGTCATGGCGCCCACAACCAGCGCGGAGAAATCACCCTGCAGGTGCGCTCGCGTTCGGCGATCGC
>CAZKNW010000351.1:0-4783 GCA_964554035.1 uncultured Verrucomicrobiota bacterium | reverse complement strand
CTGAGCCCGAAGGACAAGGTCATCCTTTTCGTGGGATCCGGTTGGGAGCGCAAGGGACTGGCCGCCTTGATCGAGGCGTTTCACATGACGACGGAAGAGGCCTATCTCTGCGTCGTGGGCAAAGGGAAATGGAAATGGGGCAGGAGCCCCCACATCAAGCACATCGGCCCCATGCAGAATGTGGAGGACGCCTATGCAGCGGCGGACCTGGTTGTCCTCCCTGCCCTCTATGAACCCTGTTCCAACGTCGTCTCCGAAGCCTTCGTCGCCGGCGTCCCTGTCATCACGACCTCCACCAATGGAGCCAGCGAACTGATCCAACCGGGCATCAACGGCGACATCGTGCAGGACGCTTCCGACGTTCCGGAGCTGTCCGCCCTTGTCAACAAGTGGCTGGATATCGTGCCTCGGAAGGTGGAGGCCGATCTCGATGTCCTCAGCATGGATCGCAACGTGGATGAGACCATCCGGGTCCTTGAACAGGCCGCCTCGGAGAAGGGGGCAAAGGCATGAAGATCTCCTTCTGCCTCATCACCCTGAACGAGGAGGAGAACCTTCCGCGCTGCCTGAAGAGCTTTGAAGGTTTGGCGGACGAGATCGTGGTTGTGGATTCAGGAAGCAAGGACAGGACACGCGAGATCGCTGAGGGCGCCGGTGCCCGTTTCATTCATCAGGAATGGCTGGGCTATCGCGACCAGAAGAACAGGGTCCTCAGCGAGGCCACCCATGATTGGGTCTTCAGCATCGATGCCGATGAAGCCCTTTCACCCGAACTCCGGAAGGAGATCGAGACCATCAAGGAATCGGAACCGGATGAGAAACTATCCGGCTACAGCATGCCACGTTGCGTCCTCTATGAAGGACGTTGGATCCGCCACGGCGACTGGTATCCCGACCGATTGGATCGCCTGGTGCGCAAGAGCCGCAGCCGATTCACAGGCGGCCAGGTCCACGAGAAGCTGGAAGTCGAGGGCATGATCATTCCCCTCAAGGGAGAACTGGAACACCACTCCTTCAAGAACGAAAAGGACCATTGGAACCGCTGCATGAAATACGCCTGCCTCTGGGCGCAGATGAAACAGGAGGCCGGCAAGAAGGCGGGGCCCCTTTCCCCATGGACACACGCCTGTTTCCGATGGATCCGGAACTACATCATCAAGCTCGGCTTCCTCGACGGAGCGCAGGGCTGGAAGATTGCCCGCTTCTGCGCGCGCGAGGTCTTTCTGAAATATCAACTGCTGAGGGAACTCAACCAGGAAGGCTCGAAGAACTGAGAAGATCTTTCCCTTTCTTCCTGCATTCCTTATTCAAAGCCCATTCATGTCCGACACCCGTCCGAATATTCTCTGGTACTGCACGGATCAACAGCGCTTCGACACGATCGGCGCCCTTGGAAACCCGCACGTCAAGACGCCCACCATCGACAAGCTGGTGAACGAGGGGGTTGCCTTTGAACGCGCCTATTGCCAGAGCCCCATCTGCACACCGAGCCGGGCCAGCTTCCTGACGGGCATGTATCCGAGCCGGGTGCACAACACCCGCAATGGCAACGCGACCTTTCCTGATCATCCGCCGCTGATCACCAAGCTGATTGCCGACTCCGGCTACGACTGTGGATTGATCGGCAAGTTCCATCTGACCAGCGCCGGCAAGCGAACGGAACCTCGTCTGGACGACGGCTATTCGTTTTGGAAGTTCAGCCATGCCCCCCGCGACGACTGGGAAGAGGGACACGACTACGCGGAATGGGCCAAGTCGCAGGGTGCCGACATCAACGCCCTTCGCGAGACCGAAGAAAGGGTCCCGGTCGAGTTCCACCAGACCACTTGGGCGACCGAACGCGCCATCGAGTTCATTGATCAGGAACGGGAAGGGCCGTGGCTGTTGAGCGTCAACATCTACGATCCCCATCCGCCCTTCATCCCCCCCAAGGCCTACGCCGATGAATTCAATCCGGACGACATGCCCGGACCGCACTTCGAGCCATCGGATGTGGAGATTCAGGCCAGGTTGAAGGACGCCGATTTCCAGGATGAGGTCCGAACGCCGGAAGAGCACGACGCCAAAAAGAAGCAGGCGCTTTACTATGCGATGATCAAGCTGATCGACGATCAGTTTGCCCGCCTCATGGATCATCTTGAGAAGACAGGACAACGCGACAACACCGTCATCATCTTCACCAGTGACCACGGTGAAACCCTTGGGGATCATGGCCTCATGTACAAGGGATGCCGGTTCTACGAGGGACTGGTTCGCGTTCCCCTGATCATCTCGTGGCCCGGGAAATTTTCCAAAGGAGTCCGCGCCAATGGACTGGTCGAACTGCTCGACAAGGCTGCCACCATCCTCGATCTCGCGCAGGTTCCCCTTCCCGAATACTTCCAGGGTAAGAGCCTGCTTCCCGTCCTGAAGGGAGAGTCGGATCCCAACCACATCCGGGATTTTGTGCGCAGTGAGTATTTCGATGCCCTGGCACCCTTCTTCACCGGAGGCACAGGCGCCTTTGCGACCATGCACCGGACCGACCGCTACAAGCTGGTGGTCTATCACAGCATCAACGAGGGCGAATTGTACGATCTGCAGGAGGATCCATGGGAGCACAAGAACCTGTGGGATTCCGCAGAGCATCAGGACATCCGGAATCAATTGATCCTCGAAAGCTTCAACGCCCACGTGAACCTCACCACCGACGTCGGCAGCGAACGCATCGCCCCGATGTGAGTCGCCCGCCCCTTCAGGGCGGATAATTGGTTTGGGTCCTGTTCCCGGGGTTCCATTTCATTTCACCCCGCGTTACATGCGTTCACCACTCCGTGGTGATTCCAGACACGGCCCCGGTGTGTTTCACCTCCGCCCAATGGGGATTCCCATACACGACCCCGGATGGGGTCAACGCGTGTAGCCCCGGGTGGCAACCCGGGGATGAACGGCCCACAAACCTCCGCGCCCTGGAGGGGCGCACGATCGTGCGCCACAAACCCGAGGTGATTCCCAACCTTTTCCCTTTCACTGATTCCGAAAATACACAAACTGTGGGGCTTCGATGGATGCGCTTGATGAAAGTGACCTGGAGGAGATCTTCAGCAGTTCCTCCGGCCCGGGCGGGCAGAACGTGAACAAGGTGGCCACCAAGGTCACGCTCACGCACGTACCTACCGGTCTCAGTGTGTCCGTGCAGGATTCACGTTCCCAGGCCACCAACCGTGAACTCGCCCGCGAACGCCTCCTCACCCTCATCAACGAGACGGAGACCAAGCAACGTCAGGCCGCCAAACAGGCAAAAGAAAAGGCGAGGCGCCGCAATGCGCCCCGCCCGAGAAAGGTCAAGGAACGGATCCTGGATTCCAAGAAACGCCGCTCGGTGGTGAAGCAGAACCGCAAGAAGTTCCGCCCCGGCGACGACCATTGATAGCCTCACACTGGGACAGCGCAAATTCTGTCGCCCCGCCGGGGCTCTTGAATATGTGGGAATTCAATTCCCCGGTGGCTGACGCGCACCGGCTACCTCATTTCGATCCTCCGGATCTGCTTCACTCCAAACCGCCTGGCCTTGTAAACGCCGAATGAAGAAAACCTCTCACGGAGCCACAGGGATTCACGGAGATTTTGAAATGCATGCATTTCAAAAATGGCTCTTCTCTCCGTGAATCCCTGTGGATCCGTGAGAGAAAAGGCCGTTTCAATTATCGTCCAGAAAATGGCGGAAAATCTTCGAAGCAGCCTCCTCGGCTACTTCTTCTTGTTGCTGACCGGCTTGGGCTTGCTGCCCTTCTTGGGATCGAGGTTCATCATCAATTCGTCCTCGGTTACGGAGGAGGCAACGCCCTTCTCAGGAACGTTCGCACCCGTCACCCAGACCAGGGCGTTCAGGACCACCTTGCGGAAGTTGTCGTTTCCCCAGTTGATGTGGTAGTGACCGCCCGTGAAGCCGAAGCCGCGTCCACCATCAGTGCGCTCCACCGCCCACATCATCGTCTCGCGCCGACCCTTGGCCGCCTGGATGTGGGGATAGGGCCCCTTGGGATAGACGTAGGGACCATCACGAACATCATCGGAAGGCGTGGCCACCAGGATCGGAAGAACACCGCGCTCACCCTCGCGCCAACGCATGTTGAAATACCACTCGTCCTTGATCTTGAAGGGCTCCACACCACGGGTGATGGGGTGAATGAAGAGCTTGGCGAAGTCCGGCTCCCACATGGGGTTCACGGAATACTCGTGCTCGTAGTGTCCACCAATCCATTTCTTGAACTCATCGCTACCCTTGTCGGCAGGCACCTCAACGCCGTAGTGAGCGCATCCAATGCCAACACCCTTCTCAACCAGTCCATCGAGGAACTGCAGGCGATCACCCTGGATGGCCTCGTGCTTCACCTTGCCGTCCATGTAGAAGAAGATGCCGTCGGCATTGTCAAAGGCGGTGGGATCATCGGGCCAACCATTGAGGTAAAAGGTTGAGTGGATTCGGTCCTGGTTCTGGAGGCACTTGTGAAGCAGCTGCACACCGGCGTTGAACTCATGCATCAAGGGAGGATGACTGGGCTTGCCCGCGATCATGACCAATTTGCGTGCCTCGCGCATGGGAAGCCGCTTCAGCCGGATGTCCTTGAACTGTACCGTCATGGGAGGCCCCTTGTGGAGCTGGAGCGCAAGGATGCCCGACTTGGCACGCTTCTCATCATCCATGTCGAGGACGTCTACGGTCTGGTGTCCATTGATGAAGTGCATCAGGTGACTGCCCCGCGCCACGATGCGGTAGTCATTCCACCCACCCTGCTTGATG
>CAZKNW010000350.1:0-4785 GCA_964554035.1 uncultured Verrucomicrobiota bacterium | reverse complement strand
GACAGATCCCCATAGCCCAGGTCATCGGCCAAGAGCAGGATAATGTTGGGGCGCGCTGAGGCCGAGAGGGAGAAGGAAAGGGCGAAAAGGAGGATGCTGAGATGGCGGGTCATTTCGGAGCGGGAATTTTTAAACACAGAGAGCACAGAGGACACAGAGATCTCAAACCAGATCTCCCCAAGGGGAGCGGTCCTTCTGATGGATCAGGGCGTTGGCTTCTTTGTCGCCCTTGAATTGTTCCTTCTTGGGATCCCATTCGAGGGGCCGGTTGAGCCAGTAGCCGATGTTGCCAAGCAGGCAGATGGTGTTGGTGCGATGACCGATCTCCACGTCAGCAACGGGCTTCTTGCCGGACTTGATGCAGTCGACCCAGTTGCGCTGGTGGTTGCTGCCAATCTCCTCCAGTCGCCAGTCGTTCTTCTCGAGCGGCGTTTCGAGGATCTTTGGGGAATCGGATTCCAGGGTCTTGCGATCGACGAAGATGTATCCCTTGGTGCCGAAGAAGTGACAGCCGCTGCGACCTTCGTAGGCACCATGAACCATCTCCAAACCATTGGCGTATTTGAAGACCAGGCCTGAGGTGGCTTTGGCATCCTCGGGAGGCGTGACGGAAACAGGGCCACTGTCGTCCATGCCAAGCGCCCACTGGGCGATGTCGAAGTGATGGGCACCGATGTCCGACAGGGCACCGCCTGCGTATTCCTTGTAGCGTCGCCATTGGGGAAAGTGATTGTGAACGCCGATGGGGCAGAGGACTTCGTTGAAGCCGCGACGGGGTGCAGGTCCAAGCCAGGCATCCCAGTTGATGCCCTCGGGCAGATCTTCGTTGAGGAGGTCATCAGCGACAGCGGGACCACCCACACCGATGTGGATTTTCTTGAGCTCGCCGATTCGGCCATTGCGGATGTATTCAACGGCTGTTCGGAACTTGCCTCCATACTCGGTGCGCTGCTGGCTTCCGGTCTGATAGACCACCCCGTTTTCACGGGCCGCCTTCACCACAGCCCGGCCTTCACCAATGGTCCGGGTCAGCGGCTTCTCACAGTAGATGTGCTTGCTTGCCCGTGCGGAAAGGATCGACTGGATGGCGTGCCAGTGATCCGGCGTGCCGATGACGACTGCATCGGTTTCCTTGCCTTCGAGCAGTTCGCGAAAGTCGGCGAAGGTCTTCAGTTCGCCGGTGCTCCTCTTGAGTTTCTCATACTCCTTGAGCACGCGGTTGGTTCCATCCTTCAGGCGAGCATCGACGATATCATTGGTCGCCGTGATCTGGACGTCGTCGAAGCGCGCGAAGGAACGAAGCAGGGATTGCATCCTCTTGCCCATGCCGATCAATCCGACCTGGAGCTTCGAATTGGGGCCGGCGCCCTTGAGGGATGCCGACCACATTCCTGAAGGAAGAATCAAAGGCGCTCCAAGAACGGCGGAGGTCTTGAGGAAACGGCGGCGGCTTGTTGAGTTGGATGAATGCTTCATGTTCTTGGGAAAGGGTTACTTCTTTTTGCGGGGAATGAATTCGACGGAGATTGGGTTGAAGGTCTTCAAGTCGGGCAGGGACGTCTGGATGCCTTCGTTGGGGACCTCCTGATGTGCGGTCCATGTGATGGCATTGAGGATGAACTTGCGAAGCGGTTCCAGTTCCCAGTTCTTGTAGAAGTGGGGTAGGGTGATTCCGGTGCCGCGTCCGCCATCGGGACGATTGACACCCCATGCGATGATCTCCCGCGAAGGATTGTCGGGCGGAAGCATCGAGGTGGCCACGGCAAAGGCGCCGGGAAGCAGGTGGTTGTGGTTGGGACCGAAGTAGTTGTTGATGTAGGGCTCGTCACGCAGGGTGAAGGGCTTCCATCCGTTCGCGATGGGATGTCTTGGATCAGCAGGCTCGATCCGGGCAGCCGGATAGATCCGTGCCTTGGATTGATGGTGGTCACAGCGGGTCGCGAAGTAACCACCCATCCAGTGGAGCAGGGGATGATCTCCATCAGTCGCGACATCGTCGTTTCCAAGCCCAACGCCGTAGTGGATGCAGACGATGCCGCAACCACGTTTCATCATCGCGGCGATGTCCTTCATGGCTCGCTCGGATTCCTTGAGCCGTTCGCCGGGAAACTGATCTCCGATGAAGACGATCGAGGCATAGTGATCAAGCCCTTTGCCATCCGTGGGCCATTCGTGGATGACGTCGGCCTGAATGGGTTTGCGGTTCTCCATGTTCTCGAGGCAATGCTCGATCACACGTGCTCCGGCGGCAGGTTCGTGGCTGCCGGGCGGATGGTTGCTGGGTCCGACGACGATAAGCACCTTGGTGGCGTTGGTTTCAGCCAACGCGTTGGTGGTTGAAGCGATCAGGAGACACGCAATCGCTGCGAAGAATCGGAACAATGAGAAAGTCTTCATGTCGGGGAACGAACAGCAGATTATCGAAAGGCTGCGTCCTGTCCATGGAAACTGAGTCGACGCGTGGAATTGCTGGCATGAATGGAGTGAATCGGAGAATACTTTGGGATCTATGAAGCGCATTCGAATCGGTCGCTGTCCGGTGTTTTTGATGGCCTGCTTGCTCGTTGCAACGTGTCTTCTCCACGGACAGGAAAAGGACGGGGAGGCGTTGACGTTTGTGCTCTCCACAGATCTTTCCAGCGATGTGGATGATGCTGCTGCGGTTGGGTTCCTCCTGGAGGCGGTTCAAAGAGGCAAGGGGCAGCTCGGTGCCTGTGTGACCGATGGTCCGACCGAATATGCCTCTCCCGCCTTGAGGGCGATGTTGGATGCCTGGGGGATGGATGAGGTTCCGGTTGGAGCCTATCAGGGCAGCGAGGGTGATGCGAAGGAAGGTCCCTATGCGAAGGGAGTGGCAGAGGCTTTTGGACAGAAAGGGAGAACGCGGAAGGACTTTGAAGATGATGTTACCGTTCTGAGGAAGGTTTATGCATCAGTAGAAGAGCATTCCATTGTCTTTATAGCGATCGGTTACCTCAACTGTCTCGATGGCTTGATGCGGTCGAAACCCGATGAAGTATCCCCCCTGAGTGGTGCGGCGCTCTTTGAACAGAAGACCGCGTATGTGGTTTCAGTGGGGCAGAATTATCTGGGTAATTCCGAGGGCGTTCCGCGATGGAACTGGAAGCATGCTCATGATGCGGCAGCGCACGTCATCAACCACATGACGCGCCCCTTCTTCTGGTTGCCAGCCAATGAGATCGATCAGTCGGGATTTCCAAAGAGTGATCCGAGAGCAGGAGCTCCCGATGCCTTGACCGGACCAGAGAGACTGGGATGGAACGCTTTAGGCAATCCGATTCAACGGGCGTTTGAGTTGGCCAGGCTGAATCACCCGGGCCTGCTGGCGGACGGGTTGAGGAGGAAGGCCTTCGATCCGCTTGCCGTTCGGTTTGCCACCGAAAGGGATGGCAACCTCTTTGGCTATTACCTCCGTGGGGTGCATTTGGAATCCCGTGAAGGACGGGTGTTTTTAGATCCGAAGAGGCAAGGCCAGTTCCATATCCTCAAGCTCAAGATGCCCACCGCGAATCATGAGGTGAGGGATTATCTGGACGGGATTCTTGGTAATTTGAAAAAGGCGGGAAAAGAGTGATTGGCGTGGGTGAAGGTGGAGGTGGGCTGGCATCCCTTCAGGATGCGTTCGTGTTGTGTTGGTGTACCGGTGGTTGAGCCCGCACCGGCGGGTGACACCGCCGGTTGATTTCAGCGAGGTCATGCATCCTGTAGGGATGCCAGCGGGATGGGGTCTTCAACACTAAAACCCTCACCATCCAACGGCATTAAAAGGTATGGCCCGTCGCTCCGCGCGGGCCTCTGCTGCGGACGCAGTTCAAAACGCATTGGTAGCGAGGCAGCCCAGGCTCGGGCGCTCACGGAGTGATCGCCCTACCAATCCCGAAACAAACAGAGTTGCTGAAGGGATGTCAGCACCCATCAGTCAAACTGCTCCCAGGTTGCGGCACCACAATTCACAAGTGCGCCTTCGAGGGCCCAGCCGTTGAAGGAGGCATAGTTGAAGTCCCTGTAGCGCCTGCGTCCTCCATCTGACTCGAGGCTTTTGCGTACCTCTTCAATGCGCTTCACAGCAGGATTGGCGTTCTCACCTATGTTGAACATGGCACGTGAAGCTTCCAGAGCCAATCGCAGGTCTTTGGCGGCAATGTATCTCTCGAGGACTGGCAATCCCATTTCAGCATGTCCGTTGAGGCAGGCGAATTCGGCGGCGGCGACGGCAATGGAGGGATTGGGGTGCTTCAGATACTTCCTGAGGTTGTCCGGCCGGATGGTTTCCTCATCGCGGCTCATGATCTTCCAGTAGAGCACTCCATTGTCCGTGGAGTCTGCCTTTTCACCGAAGGCGGCCTTGAGAATATTTGGGAGATCATAGAGATCGGGGCGTTGTGCCATCTCGTAGATCGTCAGGTTGGCGGCTTCCGCACGGCGTGAGTATTCGCTTTCGGTCAGGAACCCGGTGTCGCGATGCTTGAGGATCCATTGCTTCAATCGCTTGCGCATCTGATCCATGCGTTTCGCTTGCTGTGGATCACTGGCAAGATTGTGAACCTCCCTTGGGTCGCTTGAGAGGTCATAGAATTCCTCGATAGGCTTGCGGTCGGCGAAGATCATCGAGGAGATTTCATTCAGTTCACCTTCGTCGCGGGCGCGCCGGAGCTCCGCCATGGATTCCTTCTGGTTGCCAAATATGCGACCTCCCTGGACGTAGGGCAGTCGTGGAAGGAAATGCCGGACGTAGATGAAGCGTCCATCATGAATGGCCCGTGA
>CAZKNW010000349.1:0-4787 GCA_964554035.1 uncultured Verrucomicrobiota bacterium | reverse complement strand
AGCTTCTGGTGGATCCTGGAACGATTCGTCTTCATCTTCCGGATCTTCTCAGGCAGGTCATCGAGGTCATCCTTCTTGTAGGGGGGCAGCTGAATCTCCTTGGGATCGTAGAGATCAAAATACTTCTGGGGACAGTAGTTCGGGAAATGCGGTGCATAGATGCCGCATGCCAGGAAGAAAGGCTTGTCCTGTTTTTTCTTCAACTGCTCGACGGTCCAGTTGATGCGCTGCGTGTCCGCCATTGCCTCCTCCTTCTCATTCGGTATCCCACCCCATTCGAGGAAGAGCCCCCCGGTCACCTCCTGTCCCTTGTTGTAGATGCTTGCCGGAAACGGATCTGGAAAAGGAGTTTCCTCGCTCCATGAATCCAGCGGCCAGCCCGTCTCACGCTGGGACTGGTTTCTCAGGAAGAATTCCGACCAGCCACGCACATCAATGTTGCCAGCCGGATGATGAAACAACTTGCCCGCACCCAGGGTGGTATAGCCCGCTTTGGAAAAGGAGGTCTGCAGTCCTTCGATCTCCGGATGATCCACCCAGTAGGTCGAAGTCTGATAGCAACCGGTCGTGGAGGCAAACTGCCCAGAGAAGATCGCAGCCCGCGAAGGCGCGCAATAAACACCCGCCGTATGGGCATTACTGAAGGCCACTCCGCGTGCCGCCAGTTTGTCGATGTTCGGCGTGATCGCCCTGGGTGTTGCGCCCAGGCAACCGATCCAGTCATTCATGTCATCGACAGCAAGGAAGAGGACGTTCGGACGTTTCGTCGCTGCATGGGAACCAGATGCGGAAAGGAGCAGCAATACCGCGATGAACAAGTTCAGGATCTTCTTGGGAATCATGTAGTCCAAGGAAATGACAAAAGCCGCCTTCAGGTAACGAAAAAAAGTTCAACGCCCAAACCACGCTTTGGCAAGCGCGGCTACGTAGTTGCCTTCGCCAGAAGGTGGATCCGCAGATGGCGCAGATCACACAGATAAACCCGCCGGCCAAAGTTGGGTATTTGGGTATTTGGGTATTTGGGTATTTGGGTATTTGGGTATTTGGGTATTTGGGTATTTGGGTGCTTAGCCCCCCTTCTCCGTCACTCCTCCCCCTTACCTCTTCGCTTGCGCTCCAACTTCGGCACCATGCCCTCTGGAGACGGCACCTTGGAACGAAGCTTCGTCAGCACGGATGCGTATTTGGGATCGCCCACGACATTCGCCCACTCGTGAGGGTCCGAAGAAGCATCATAGAGTTCTTCCTGATCGTTCTTGTATCGCGTGTAGCGAAACCCTTCGGTTCGGATGGAGACATAGCGATCATCGAAGGCGGTGATGGCCGTGCTTTCCCAGGCAGCCTTGGGATTCTTCAGAAGCGGCACCAAAGACCGCCCGGCCACATAGCCCGGTGCTTGCAGTCCACAAAGGTCCGTGAAGGTTCGATAGAGATCCTGAAGCGAGACAAAGCGCTCACTGACTCCTCCCGGCTTGGTCATTCCGGGCACCCGGAACATCAGAAGACAGTGCGTGGCTTCCTCCCAAAGAGTCGCCTTCTGCCAGTGATGCTTTTCCCCAAGGTGAAATCCGTGATCACTCATCAGCATGACGATGGTGTTGTCGCGATAGGGACTCTTTTCCAGAGCGTCGAGGACACGTCCCATCTGGGCATCGGAGTAGGCCGTGGTGGCCAGATAGGCCTGCACCGCCTGCTTATGGAGCCCCGCCTCCATGACACTGTCCACAAACCTGCTCTTCCCTTTCGTCACTTCCCTTCCCAGCGACGGCACATCTTCCAGGTCGTTTTTCAGGATCTCCGGCGTCGTCACCTCATCCATTGGGAACATATCAAAATACTTCTCCGGTACATACCATGGCATGTGGGGATGAAAGAGACCACAGGCGATCAGGAACGGTTTTTCATGCTTCTTCTCCAGTTGCCGGATGGCGGCATCCGCATACTTGGAATCGTTCATTTCCGCCTCTGCCAGGTGGGTGGGACCCCAGTCCTGTTCACCACGTCCCACCGAGGTCAATGGCGCGCCCGGCGGATCGGGATCGCGCTTGTGGGGGATCCAATCCTCCCACGCATCCCGCGTTCCCCACCCATGACTGATCTTCCCGTAGGAAGCCGTGTAGTAACCAGAATCCTTGAAGAGTTGCGGCAACGAAACGGCCTTCTTCAGTGCCTCGCTGGCATCGATGTCCAGGCCGTTGTGATAGACCCCGGACTGCCATGGACGGACACCCGACAGGAGTGCGGTCCTCGAAGGCGAACAAACCGGACTGGCCGTGTAGGCATGGTTGAACAGCACTCCACTCTTTGCCAGTCCCTGAATATTGGGAGCCACCACCTTGCCCGCATAACGATTCGCGTCCTCCAGCAGCCAGGTGTTCAGGTCATCGACTACCAGGAACAATACATTGGGCCGGTCGGGTGCCGCTTGAGCAGCGCCTTGAAAAATTAGGAACGCGACAAAAAGACACCTGTGCAAATTGAGAATACTCATGTGGTTCAAGGGAATGTCAGAGACCCCAACAAGGTAACGGTGAAAATGATCAATAGAACGAACCTCGCATTGGCGCCAGAAGGTGGATCCGCAGATGGCGCAGATCACGCAGATGATTAAGGCCAATGTATGGGAAGGCTTGGCAAGGCATCCTTACCTTCCCACCTGGTAGCGACGCATCGCCGTAGGCGTCCCACTTCGAATGCACATGGCTGAACCACGCTTTGGCAAGCGCGGCTACATCCCTCCTACTCGAACGAAAGACTCATTCCCTCAATCAAAGGCTTGGAATCATTCTCGGTGGTATCGGTGATCTTCAGTTCCACCTGAAAGCCAAAGCCTGCGGGAAGGTTTGAAAGATCCAGTTCGGCCGGGGTGCGTTTGATCTGTTTCGCAAAGCCGGGAATGTAATCATAGGTCTCCTTGACCTCGGTCCATTGGGTCCATTGGTCCGAATTTCCATCATTGTCAGTATCAACACCCACACGGGCTTTCACAGTCTCCACCCAGGGTCCCGGACTGACGTAATCGGTCGACTGCTGAGTGGCGAGGTAGAACCGCCCTTCCGCAAAGGCAATATCGGGATCGGGATGTCCATTGCCAATGGTACCACACCAGGTGAAGGGCTCGTTGATGGAGCTGGAGGTGAACCAGCAGACACTTATCTTGTGTCCACCCACAGGGTCATAGTCACCAAAAAGGTAATACTGTCCTCCAATGCTGATCAGCGCCCAGTCTCCATAGGCCTCCTGCTCCGGTTCGTGGATCTCATACTCGGCGACGTTGGATGGAAAACGCTTCGGATCCTCCTTGGCCCAGTGGGGATGCTTGTAGGTGGCGATCTTGCCGGTGGGCCTGGTGCGATTGTCCACCGCGGGCTTCTTGAAGACAAAATCTCCCAGCCCCGTCTTGCTGACGGCATGCCCGGCAAGCGGTGAGTCCCAGGAGCGCTTCTGGGCCGAGATTGGACTCCAGTCTTCAATGACGACATGCATGTTGCCCTCGAGGTCCCGGATGAATCCCGCATCGGAACCGTGGGAGGGGTCCTTCACGGCGATTCCCATGTTCTTTCCCGGCTCGCCATCGAAGAGATCGTCGTCGACATAGACATGCGGATCCTGGTCGTTGGGAAAATCGTAGTAGATGTAGGCCTTGCCATCGATCCATTCCGCACTCGTGACCCAGCGCGAAAATCCCTCGGTGACCGGGCCGTGATGAACCCAGTTCTTCATGTCGCGGCTCTGCCAGGCGTGGTAGCCACCCTTACCCTTCTTCAGGCCACCCGGGGCATCGAACTGGTTTGGAAAAGGCGTGGTCTGCAGCGGCATGTCAAATCCCTCAAGTGTCGCCGGCTCCGGCTTGAAGGAGGCAGCCTTGCCACCTTTGCGCCCCTTGCCATAGCGGCCGAACATCCAGTAATTGTCCGGCCCCACCGTGAGGAGAACAGGGGCATCCTGAAGGTTTACAGGTCCGAGGTTCTCAATGGGTTCCCAGTTTTGCCAGACCGGCGACTGGGTAATCGTGAGGCTGGAAGCCTTGCGCTTCCGGTCAAATCGCTGCACGCGGGTCATCAGCTTGCCGTTCCTCGCCTTGGGCGATACCTGTCCTTCCTGAAGGACCAGACCCTCGGAGGTCTCGATCGCCTTGGACCACTCAGACTGGGTTTGAATGGTCAGGGGCGCTGAGGTCACAAGGACAGGAATAAGCAGAAGAATCAGGGTAAGGGATTTGAATTTCACGATGAGAGATCTGGATGACTCGGGACGAGGCAAGCCTAACCCGTCTTCCCACCCACATCCAGTCGTTCTTATGCCCCTCAAACCACAGAAAGAACGTGAATGAATCCCACCCCTGTTGCATCTTCCGGACGGTGGTGGGCGACGCGCATTCCGAAATAGAATACCAAGGCACAGCTGTGGCCTCGGACATCGGCGGGTACGAAATCGAAGGCACCTTCCCACCCCTGGCCGAAGAAGAACTGAACCGGAACTGCTCATCAACCGCCGTGGAGGATGACAACCGTTCCCTCACAGCCGGGCAACTGAACACCTGGGCCAATGCCCTCGCCCACGAAATCCTGGAACGACTTGGAAAAGACCCGGAACCGGTCCTGATGTTGATGCGCGACCCGGGAATCGGGGTGGTGGTCGCAACCCTGGGTGTCCTGAAGGCGGGAAAAATCTATACGCCGGTGGAGGGTGCCTTTGGAACCGCTGGCCGAAGCGCCCATATCCTTGAGGACAGCGGTGCAAGGCTGATCGTGACCGACAGCGATCACCTCCTGGTCGCCAATCAA
>CAZKNW010000348.1:0-4801 GCA_964554035.1 uncultured Verrucomicrobiota bacterium | reverse complement strand
TTTTGTTGTTGGAATTTGAGACTGAACCATGGATCTGATCGCACAACTGCTTCTCAACCTCGTCATCTGGGCTCCCATCCTGGTGGCGTTGTTGATGATGGTGTTCCTGAAAGAGGATCTCGACTTCCTGGCAAGACCCATAACCATCCTGACCACGTTTGCCATTCTTGTCGGATCGGGCGTGCTCTTTCTTTGCTTTGAAACCGGTTCAGCGGCCTACCAGTTTGTGACACGTTTCGACTGGGTGGAAACAGCCGGTCTGAACATCGATTACTTCATCGGACTCGATGGCATCAATGTCGGACTGGTCTGCATGGCTTCGGTCGTGGGATTTGCAGCCACGGCATGTTCCTGGGAGATTCGTGAAAGGGAGAAGGAATTCTACGTCATGCTTCTCCTCATGATTGGTGGCATTATCGGATCATTCGCCTCGCTCGATCTCTTCTTCATGTATTTTTTCCATGAGCTGGCGCTGGTGCCGACCTTCATCATGATAGGAAAATGGGGCAGGGGTAAGGATCGGGTCTATGCGACCTACAAGATGACGATGTACCTGACCTTGGGTGCCTTGCTTGCGCTCGCCGGTTTGATCATGCTCTACCTGCACGCACCGGCCTCTGGACGTTCCTTCAGCATCGATGAGCTCAGCCAGATTCTGGCGGAATACCCGATCCGCGGTGCTGAGCAGGCGACGATCTTCGGGCTGCTCATGTTCGGCTTCGGTATCCTGGTTTCTCTCTGGCCTTTCCACACCTGGGCACCCATTGGATACGGATCAGCACCGACGGCCACGGCAATGATGCATGCGGGTGTGATCAAGAAATTTGGACTCTATGGCCTTATTCGAGTGGCTCTTCCACTTCTTCCGGAAGGCGCGCACCATTGGATGCACGTCTTGGCCTGGCTCTGTCTTGGTAACATCCTTTACTGCGGCCTTGTTGCGATTCGGCAGCGTGATCTCAATCTCCTGATCGGTAACTCGAGTGTGGCACACATGGGATTTGTCTTCCTGGGAATCGCTTCACTCAGTCTTGTGGGTGTGATGGGAGCCGTGATGATCATGGTTGCCCATGGACTGTTGGCTGCCCTGACCTTCGGCTTGAGCGGCTACCTTTACAACCAGACGAAGACGCTCGACATGGATCGTATGGGCGGCCTCCTGAACCAGATGCCCTTTTTCGGCTCCTGTCTCGTCATGGCCTTCATGGCCGGTTGTGGTCTTCCGGGATTTGCCAACTTTGTCGGCGAGGTAATGGTTTTCTTCGGTTCTTGGAAATTGTTCCCGATCGTGACCGTCTTCGCTGTCTGGGGTGGCCTCGTGATTGGTGGTGTCTACATGCTGCGTGCCATTCGCTCGATTCTTCACGGACCAGCAAAGGATGAATGGCTGGTCGTCTCTGACACCGATGACTGGTGGCGCCGTTTCCCCTTTGCCCTCCTGATAGCGGTCCTGATCTTCTTCGGGTGTTTTCCCGGGTCGCTGACCAACAAGATCCGACCGAGCGCTGATGTCATCGTGTCGAAGATCAGTGCGACCGATACGGACGAGTGGAACCTGGGAGAGGCCGCCCTCAAGGCCCGACTGGCTGAGGAAAAGAAATAGAAGATCGGAATTTGCTGATGGAAGCGAAACCCATGCTGTTTGAAATTGCTGTGCTGGTCATTGGACTGCTGGCTCTCCTTAGGGATCTCTGGGTCCCTGCAGAAGAAAAGCGTTCGGTGGGCTTCATGGTGGCCGGGTTGTTGTCCGCCACCGCACTGTCGGCGTTCTTTGTGGATCTTCCTGAGGATGTGACTGCCTTTGGCGGAATCTATGCACTTGATGGAATGGCCTGGTTTTTCAAGCGGTTCTTCCTTCTTGCGGGTGCACTCGTCGTGCTCCTTTCGCTGGATGCCAACAAGGACTTCAAGTCCGGTGTGGGAGAGTACTATGCACTGATCTGTTTTGCCTTGGCGGGAATGCTTTTCGCCGCGTCAGCCAATGATTTCACCCTCCTTTTCGTCTCGCTGGAGCTCATTACGGTGACCTTTTACATCCTCGTCAGTTACCGGAGGAATGTGACCATGTCCCTCGAGGCCGGCGTGAAGTACCTGATCCTCGGTGCCTTGTCCTCCGCGGTTCTGGTCTTTGGTATCGCCCTTGTCTTCGGGACTACGGGAACGATGCGTTTCGATACCATGGCTGTCGTTGCCGGGGAACAGCTGACCAATCCCATTTTCCTTTTTGGAATGGTCATGGTGCTGGGTGGACTCGCATTCAAGATTGCTGCCTTCCCGTTCCAGATGTGGGCTCCCGATGTCTACCAGGGGGCTCCGACGACGACGACAGCCTTTCTCGCTGTTGGATCGAAGGCGGCCGGTTTCGTCCTCTTGTTGAGGGTTCTTTTTGATGCGGTTCCACAACTCACGGAACAATGGACCAATGTAATCGTGATGCTTTCCGCGATCACCATCCTTTACGGTAATCTCTGCGCCATTCCGCAGCGCAACCTGAAGCGCCTGATGGGCTACTCTTCCATTGCGCATGGCGGCTATCTCTTGATGGGTGTTGCTGCTGCTTCGGTCGCGGGTCAATCAGCCATTCTCTTTTACCTCGCCGGCTATCTGTTCACTGCCTTGGCCGGCTTCGGGGTGATAGCCCTTGTTATGGGATCTTCGGGAGCCGAAGACATCAGTCAGCTGTCAGGCCTCAACAAACGTTCACCTTTTCTTGCCTTCGCGCTGACGTTGGCGGTGGTGTCTCTTGCAGGTATTCCCCCTCTTGCAGGCTTTTTCGGCAAGTTCCTGCTGATCAAGGCAGCCTTGGAAAGTGGTGCTACCCATCCTAGCCTATACTGCCTGATTGGTGTGGCGATCGTCGGCGTGATCATTTCCATCTACTACTACTTTGGTGTGATCCGCGCGATTTACTGGTCTCGCGATGAGGCAGTGGATTCCAAACCGATTACCTTGTCCCCCGCATCGGGTATCATGTTGGCCATTTGTGTCATTGGAATCCTGGCGGTGGGAATCCTTCCGGGACTCCTGCTTCCGGTGGCAGAGGCCGCCGTTGAAGGCGTGGCACTTGCCATTCCTGCCCACTAGGGCGTTGCTAATCGGCAGTTCCGTTCTTCTTTGGACTCGTCATGAATGCGCGGGTCCTGTAATTCCGTCCCATTCCCTATGAAGAACGTTTTCCTTTCCCTGGCACTCCTCTTCCTTGTCGCCCCTTCGCTATCTGCTGAGGGCCCGAACTACGAGCCTGTTCCGAAGTTCCTCAAGCTACCCGACGGGCTCGACAAGATGGGCAACGCGCATGGTGACGTGGCCATCAGCTCCAAAGGACACATTTATGTCAGCATCACATCCGGGCCCAAGGCGGGAATCCAGGTCTATGACTCAAAAGGAACCTATCTCCACAACGTAAAGGGAGCCCCAACCGACTTTCACGGTTTTGTGATCAGAAAGCAGAAGGATGGCGAATTCATCTATGGAGCCAGCCTGGGCGGACAGACCGTTCACAAGCTGACCCTGCAGGGCCGGGAAGTCTTGAAGATCGAACCCACCGCAATCCCTGATGAGTTCAAGAAAAAGAACAAGAATGGAAAGCCCGGTCTCCGACTTACTGCCATGGATGTCGCTCCGAACGGTGATCTCTTTGTCGTGGATGGCTATGGCAATGATTACGTCCATCATTTTGACAAGTCAGGCAGGTATCTCAATTCGTTCGGCGGTCGGGGCAAGGAGCCCTACAACTTCAAGACACTGCACAAGATTGCCGTTGATACACGGTTCGACCCGCCTCGCCTCATCGGTGTGGACCGGGAAAACATGAGGGTGGTGCACCTATCGCTGGAAGGAGAGTTTCTGGGCGTGGTCAATGGAGACATGCTGCGCCCGGCAGCCGTGGCCATTCATGGGGATCTGGCTGCCATTGGCGAAATCAAGGGACGCGTTGCCCTGCTGGATAAGACCGGAAAGGTGGTGAAAACCCTTGGCTACAATGACAACCCCAAGGACGCCATGAACAACAAGACGGCACCGGATCGATGGTTTGCTGGAATTGTTACGGCACCCCATGGTGTTGCCTTCGACAAGAAGGGGGACCTCTTTGTAACAGAGTACAACATCTACGGAAGGGTTCACCGGTTCAATCTCAAGGATTGATTCGTTGCTGCAGGATTGCTCTGGGACGGGATGAAGCCTGAGGGAAGCGACCAAGGTCAGAACTTGAACCCGCGGCTGAAGGTCCGGGTCAGACCGGCCGCCGAGCGTTCCATTCGCAAGGGGCATCCCTGGGTTTATGCCGATTCCATTCGGGAAACCAACCGGCATGGTGAAACCGGAGACTTGGCGGTCGTTTATGACCGAAACAACCGGTTTCTTGCCATAGGTCATTTTGATCCTGAATCCCCGATACGCATCCGGATCCTCCATCACGGAAAGCCCATCCAACTGGATGAGGTTTGGTGGAGGCAGCGTCTCAGCGATACCATAGCAAAGCGGCGCCCAATCCTTTCCGGGAAAACAAACGGTTGCCGATTGATTCACGGAGAGAATGACGGGTGGCCCGGACTGGTGCTCGATCAGTATGCGGGTGTGCAGGTTCTCAAACTCTATACCCTTTCCTGGATTCCGATCCTCGATGAAATCAGGCATTGGATCCTTGATGAATGTCCCCCCGACTCAATCGTCCTTCGAATGAGCCGCAATATTCAGGAGGCCGCGAGCAAGCGGTTTGGGAGAAAGGATGGACAGCTTCTCTATGGCCCGGTCCCGACGGGTCCAGGCCCTTCAACTACGCCCGCCTGGTCCAGCCCGT
>CAZKNW010000347.1:0-4807 GCA_964554035.1 uncultured Verrucomicrobiota bacterium | reverse complement strand
TGCCCGTCCAGACCGTAGAATCGGCCGTTCAAGAAGACAAGGGACTCGAGCTTCTTCTCATGGCGATAGTGAGCGTGATTCTGGCCCCCTTGGCCGAGGAAGTATTCTTCCGAGGGGTGATCTTCAAGGCCCTGAAGGAGAACGGCTACCGCATCGTCGCCTGGATCACAACGGCCATCCTTTTCGCCGGCATGCATGGCAACCTAAGGGCCTTTCTTCCGTTGGCCGTCTTCTCCCTGTTCCTCACCTGGGTTTATAGCCGAACCGGAAATCTGTGCTCGTGCATTGTAGCCCACGCCACCTTCAATCTGATGAATTTCCTCATGATTCTGCTCAGTCAGCAAGTCCCCAGCTAAATCATGGCCTCCAACGAGAACGAACTCCTCAAGAAACTGAAGTCCCACTTCATCCCCCATCCCGAACTCCTGGTGGGTCCCGGGGATGATTGTGCGATCACGAAACCGCCTGCCGCCGGGAAGCACCTTGTACTCAAGACCGACGCCGTGGTCGAAGGTATCCATTTCTCCTCCTCGGACTCAGCCGCACGAGTCGGTCGAAAGGCCCTTGCACGATGCATCAGTGACTTCGCGGCCATGGCCGCCAATCCGCGCCATGCCCTCATCACTCTTGGTCTTCCGGAGACAAAGGAAGACGATTGGGTCCTCGACCTTTACCGTGGCATGGGAGACCTCGCCGCCCAGTTCGCAATCTCGATCGCCGGCGGTGAGATCACAGCCACCGAAAAGGGCGATACCTTCATCTCCGTGTGCCTGACCGGGGATATTCCCGAAGGCGGTGCCATCACCCGAAGCAATGCCAGGCCAGGCGACGCCATCTTCGTCAGTGGTCGCCTAGGAGGCTCCCTCTTGGGACGACATCTTGACTTTGTTCCCCGGCTCGAAGAGGGCCTCTGGATCGCGGAAAACCACGAAGTTCATGCCATGATGGACTTGAGCGATGGCCTTGCCACGGACCTCCAACGCCTCCTGACCCAGAGTGGCGTTGGTGCGGAACTTCGGGCAGGATCGATTCCAATCCATCCCGATGCCAAGGCGCGTCACAGGGACTCAACCTCATGTCCCCCCCCCCTTGCAGCAGCTCTTAGCGACGGTGAGGACTATGAGCTGATCATGGTTGTTCCCTCATCCTCTGCCGTGATCCTGCTGGACGGATGGAAAAACCGCTTTCCTGAAACTCCCATCACCTGCATCGGCAAGATCCTGAAGGAACCAGGCCTCCTGATCCGCGACGACAAGGGTGTAAAGCCTCTCCAGTCCCATGGATACGTTCATTTCCAGAAGTCCTGAAGACACCTTCCAGCTTGGATTCCGCTGGGCTGAGGAACTGGCCCCGGGATGGGTCATCGGCCTGATCGGTGACCTAGGTAGCGGAAAAACACAACTTGTGAAGGGCTTGGCCCGGGGGCTCGGTATCGACGATAAGATCACGTCACCCACGTTCTCCATCGTCAACGAATACATCGAGGCTGCGATTCCGCTTTATCATTTGGACCTCTACAGGCTCAACACGGAACGGGACGTCCTATCCGCAGGCTTGGAGAGCTATCTGGAGCCTGACGGAATCAGCGTCATAGAATGGTATGACCGATTGGGAAGCCTTCGAGCTCGACGCACACGGGTCGTTCATTTCAAACAACTGGATGAGAACAGCAGGAGTATATCCCATGAAGATCTTGTGTCTTGAGTTCTCAACGCACCAACGAAGCGTCAGCCTTGCTGAGAAGTGCGAAGCTAGGGAATCCGCAATCCTGGCCTGCTGTGAAGAGGACTCACCCCGACTCAAGAGGTCTGAAGGCCTTACATTGGCTGAAATGGTGGATCATGTCCTCAAGAAGCCAGGACTCAGCCTTGTCAGCATCGAAGCAATCATTCTCTCGACCGGCCCCGGGTCCTTCACCGGCATCCGGTCCGCCATTGCCTTCGCCCAAGGGTGCCAACTGGGCCTGGGAACGAGGGCTCTGGGAGTTTCTTCCATCCATAGTCTCTTGAGCCAGGCACATCGCAAAATCGAAAACGAAGAATGGCGACTCGTCATCGATGCACAACAGGGGGAATACAACCTGATTGATCCTAAGCACGCCCACCAGGAAGCCATCGAAGACGGCATCCAGCTCGTGAAGAAAGGAGACATACTCGAGCTCCAGGAAAAAGGGATCAAGATTACTGGGCCTCACCTCAAGCGACACTTTCCTGAGGCGATCGAGCTCTACCCCTCCGCTCGGGACCTAACCGACGCCATGCCTCAGGAGCCCTTGTGGCAGGATGCAAGTCAACTGGAAGCGGTCTACCTGAGGTCACCCAGCTTCATCAAGGCTCCCGCTCCACGGACGATTCCTAACCCTTGATCCGGGACAAAAGGGCATCAGGTTGCAATTCCTCCCTCTCCAGCCTTCTTCCGTCCAGAAAAAGCACAGGCACATCATTCTTGAAGGCTTCATAATCGGCAATGTCTTCCATGATGTTGCGGCGTTCAATCCGAAGCCTGAACTCCCCTGCAAGCCGGGCCAAAACAGCATCCACCTCTTCGCACAGGTGGCATCCGGGCTTTGAAAAGAACTGGATCTGCCTTTCCTCCACTACCAGCAATAGATCGTGTCTGCCTCAAAGATGTGCTCCAACAGCTGATCCAGGTCAGTAGACTCATTCAGTCCGACTACATGATCGCGGCCTCCATCAAGGCCCTCCATCCTCTGTTCCAGCGATCGCGCGCCAGCCTCATCTGTTATCAACTGAAGTGTCTTCATGACCTGTCTCCAAAATGAAGAAGATACCTTGCTCCCCGTATCAACCCTGCCACCTCTCCTGAGGCGATCTCACGGATCTCATAATCCTCCTTCTCAATCTTCTCAGGCCCCTGTTCCACCCAGAAGCAGAAGGCTTCCTCCTGAAGAAATCTCAGGGACTCAAGCACACCCGGTGAATCGACCAGTTCCGCCACACGTTCCGACACCAAAGCCACCCGTGCCGAAGCTCCAATCAACAACTTCACATCATTGCTCTTCCATGCGATCAAGCCGACCGCCGTTCTCAGGGCCTCCGAAAAACGGCTGCTCGCGAGCGGATCCGCATCAATCAGAACAAGGGTGCCATGAGGATCCAAGGTCATGTTAAACAAAGGAGATGAACCGGTCGGTCCTGTTCACAAGATCTCCGACCACCGTGAGGCCTGAGAAGACGGCACCTTCAGTCAAGGGGATCCCGCGTTTCTGGGCGGCGTAGGCACAGGCGTGAAGGGTCGCTCCCCTCTCTTTCAGCGACTGGAGTGCTTCGCTCTCAACTTCACGAACGGCATCATCCAGAAGGTAGAGATGGATACGGACCCCCCTTTCAACCGCCCTTTGGCACAGGGCAACAGCACGGGCAAACTTGGAGGCTCCGGAGCCAACACCAAGTAGCACTCCCATGGACCGTCCCGACAAGGGATCTATTTCTTTGGAAACCGCCATTTCTCATCAAAAAAACCTGCATCCAGAACCTTGCCCGGACCTTGCGATGTCATACCTGACTTCACATCAATCACAGCCCAGTCCGGCAGCTTCGGAACCTGCCTGGCGTTGTTCAGATAATCATACTCGCGATAGGTGAACCCACTATTCAAGACGACATACCTTTCCGGATTAAGCGGATTGGGAAAAACCATCACAGGGACGGCCTGGTCGGAGGCATACCTCTTCCCGGCCACTTCCAACCCCTGCATATTCCAACTCACGGGAAGTCGGTCCAGGATCTCCGCGAGGATCCGATTGCTGCCTGGGTCTCCAAAAATCACGAGATTGCAGTCTCTCACATGACGTGAGGTCAACCCATGATCCATGGCAATCCTTGCCTCTCCCCGAAACTGCCTGCGCCAATGCTCAATCGCATGGGAAGCTTCGTCAGCCGCCCAGGATTCCAACGCGGGATTCCAAGCCTTGCCAGTGGGGAGGACAAAAATGAAAGAATCCATGAAGGCATCGTCGATTGGCCCCTGAAGGCCATGCTTCTTTGAAAGCCCTTCCCCCTTGACGCCTGCTCCCTGTTTCACCCGCCATCCCCCATTCTTGACGAGCGATACAACCCACGAGCGGTCTGACTGCACGCGAGGCACCGAAGCTACCTCCCTGCCATCGATCACCATTCGAACGGGACGTGTCACATCCATAGTGCATGTACCGGGATCCATCGTCAGGGTGATCTCTGACACGTTGGTGGTTCCAACCGCGACAAGATTCCCAGCCCCAACCGTGGCTTCGACGCTGGCACGCTCCCAGTGACTCTCCAGGGCATCGACGGTAACCCAGTGCATCCGGTTGTATCGGAGCGTGTAGGTGACCAGTCTCACCTTGTCGGGATGAGTTTCCCTGCCTTTCTTCGCAATGGACTGAAGACGACGCTCAATCTCCAGCTTCGACGCATCATCATACTTGTGCCCCATACCCGGACCAATCAGATGAACAAGATCGATCCCTTCCCTCGAAAGGGCCTTCTCCATCATGTCCGCAGCCTGCTTTTGACGGTCGACCTCACCGCTGTAGGCGATCGTCGGGCAATGGGAAAGATTCACAGCCCAGTCGACGCAGTCATAAAGGTGCCAGAGTTTCCTCTCATACCATGTCGGCTTCAAATCCTCTCCCTGAAACACCTTCAGGAACTCCGGAGTTTCTGAAAAACCCGCACCGGGTGAAGCCGCAAACCAGCAATCCGCGTAGTGAACGGCAAACTGCCAACAGGCGGCTCCACCCATTGAAAAGCCCCGAACGCTGATGCGATCCTCATCAATCGGATAGTGGGCCTTGGCATGCTCGAGG
>CAZKNW010000346.1:0-4811 GCA_964554035.1 uncultured Verrucomicrobiota bacterium | reverse complement strand
ACCTTGGAAATACCCTACCTGATCCAGAACCATGTTCTACGGAAGTCACGCCAGCTTCATCGATTTCAAGCAACAGGCCGAAATCAACAGTGCCAGCCGGGATGCGAATGCGGCCCGAGGAAAGGCAGAGCGTCTTGAAACCCAGGTTTCACGTCTCGAGAAACAATGCGATGCCCTGGCCCTCGCCTGTCAGGCCATGTGGGAACTCCTGAAGAATTCAAGCAACCTCACCGAGGAACACATTCAAGACAAGATTCTTGAAATTGATCTGAGGGATGGCAAGGCAGACGGGAAGATGACGGCCTCGCCGATCCAATGCAAAAAATGTTCACGTAGAACCAGCCCCAATCGTGATACCTGCCTCTATTGCGGTGAAATCATAAGCAAGGAAGGCAGCCCGTTCCAATAAGCCCCTGTTTCCGATGAAAACCATCCCATTGCTGACAGCTTTCATCGTACTATCCCTGCCCATCCCATCTGCTCATGCGGAGGTCAAGGACAAGGTCGACTTCGGTGAGCAGGTTCGCCCCATCCTCGCGGAGCACTGTTATCTATGCCATGGGACGGACGACGCCAAAGGCGGACTCAGACTGAACCAGCCCGAATCAGCGACTTCACTGCTGAAGAGCGGTTCACGCGCCATCATCCCCGGAGATCCCGCGGCCAGTTCCATGATCCAGCGACTTGTCACCACCGACTTGGACGAGCGCATGCCACCAACCGAACATGGAGATCCTCTTCCTCCGTCAAAGTTGGCCATCCTCAAGCAGTGGATCTCCGAAGGGGCGCACTATCAAAGACATTGGGCCTACCGCCCATTGCTGGAAAGTCCACTTCCCGAAGTCTCCCAACAGGCATGGGTGCAATCACCGATGGATCGCTACGTGCTCAGCGGCCTTGAAGACCGCGGGATCTCACCTTCCCCAAAGGCAGAAAGAACCACCCTTCTCCGCCGCTTAAACCTCGATTTGACAGGGCTCCCTCCGACTCCTGAAGAGCAGGAGGCCTTTCTCAGCGACAATTCCCGGGAGGCCTTTGAGCGAGTGGTCGACCAGCTCCTCGCCTCGCCTCATTTTGGAGAACGGTGGGGACGACACTGGCTCGACAAGGCACGATACGCGGATTCCGACGGTTACGAAAAGGATCGGGTCCGGCCCAATGCCTGGCGTTACCGGGATTGGGTCATCAACGCCATCAACGAAGACCTTCCCATCGATCAATTCACTATTGAACAACTGGCTGGTGATCTCCTGCCGGAGCCCACGGAAGAGCAGCTCCTCGCAACGGCCTTCAACCGGCAAACCCTGACCAACACCGAAGGAGGAACGGACCAGGAACAATGGCGAGTGGCGGCCGTCATGGACCGAACCGAGACCCTGGGATCGGTCTGGCTCGGACTCACGGTTGGCTGCGCACGATGCCATAACCACAAATACGACGAGATCACCCAGGCGGAATACTACCAACTCTATGCGTTCTTCAACAACGGGGACGAGAGCAACACGAAGGTCATCCGCAGCCAGGAGGAGTGGGAGAAATACCTCGTTGCCAAAAGGAGTTTCGACGAGCGAAGACAGTCACTCGAAGCCAAGATTGGGCAATTGAGATCAGATCATCTTGGAGGCTTCGATGCGTGGATGAAATCAATGCGCAGATTACTTGTTTCGGGGAAAGTGGCTGAGCGATTGAAACCAGGTCGTGTATCCACCACCGGTGAAGCGACCGCGGAGATCACCGAAACAGGAAGCGTCCTTGTTGCGGGAAAGAATCCCGACAAGGCGACCACGACCCTTTATGTCGATTCTCTGCCAGGTGAAACAGACCAGATCACCCTTCATCTGGAAACGGACAAGTCCCTGAAGGCAAACGGCCCTGGGAGGGCCTCAAATGGGAATCTAGTCCTCACCGGGTTCGAGATCTTCGCCGGTTCATCCTTCAAGGACGCACTCAGGAACCGGATCCAGATCCGAAGTGCCACGGCAATTTACAACCAGAAGGGATTTCCGCCTGAAGACGTTTTTGACAAGGACAACAACAAGTCCGGATGGGCTGTTGGTGGACAGGTAGGACGCGAACATCAACTTCACCTCCAACTGGGCGAGACAATCAGTCCCAAACAACAAATCGTCATCAAGCTCCATCAACAGTATGGCAAAAACCACACGCTCGGCCGCTTCAGTCTTTCGTCACCCTATGGACTCCCGGATGGCATGAGCCCAATAGCGGCTCAAATCCTTTCGTCCACCGAAGCTCTCACGCATTCGAGCAAAGAGCGACTGCAGGAAGAATTCCTCAGGGCCGTCAGCACAGACTATCATTCAGCTGCAACGGAACTGGCCGCGCTCGGTGGAAAAGAACCCAAGAGCCCCATGATGGACGTCCGCGTGATCAGCCAAAGACGCAAGGATCCGCGCACCACCCACATCCTCAGGCGTGGCGAATTCAAGGAACCTCAGGAGCAGGTTCTGCCCCTTCTTCCAGCTTTTCTTCCTCAACCCGAAGACAAGGACCTCGGACGGCTTGACCTGGCGAGGTGGCTTGTGAACGGAGAGAACCCCTTGCCACCGAGGGTGCTTTCCAACCAGATCTGGGCCAACCTTTTTGGTGAAGGCCTGGTGCGAAGCATGAATGACTTTGGCGTCCGAGGCGATCGCCCCACTCATCCCGGACTATTGGATTGGCTGGCTCGTCGCCTCATCGATCTCAAGTGGTCCCGCAAGGCGCTGATCAAGGAGATCGTAATGTCTTCAACCTACCAGCAGTCATCCGTACACCGTGCCGAACTGGACCAACTCGATCCACAGAACAAATGGCTTCACCGCCAGAATCGCTTCAGGCTGGAAGCCGAAGTTCTACGGGATTCCGCCCTGGCCGTCTCCGGACTCCTTGATC
Source organism: uncultured Verrucomicrobiota bacterium (assembly GCA_964554035.1). Lineage (GTDB taxonomy): Bacteria > Verrucomicrobiota > Verrucomicrobiia > Limisphaerales > CAZKNW01 > CAZKNW01. The sequence continues at coordinate 1,919 of CAZKNW010000346.1, read as the reverse complement.
GACGTGTGGGTGGACCAAGCGTCTTTCCCCTGATGCCATCCGACGTCGCAGCCCTTAACTACAACAGCAGTTTCAAATGGGTCACCAGCACCGATGGAAACCAGCATCGGAGGGGAATTTACACCTTCTTCAAGCGCACCGCCCCACACCCCAACCTCACCACCTTTGACTGCCCCGACTCCAATGTCACCTGCATTCAACGCAATCGATCCAACACGCCGCTGGGCGCCCTGACCATGCTGAACAATGCTACCTTCATGGAGGCGGCCGGAGCCCTCGATCATCGGCTTTTGGCATCAACAGCCGGAACAAACAGCGACCGGGTACGCCTTGCCTTTCAACTGGCATTGGCAAGGGAACCCAACGCCAAGGAGATCCGACATCTCCTCGAGCTTTTCGGTATGAGTCTGAATTATTATGAAGCACACCCCGAGGAGGCGGCCAAAATCCTGTACACGGAGCATCCCGCAAAGGACTCATTGGCCGATCTTGCTGCATGGACAGCCACAGTCCGGGTGCTTCTCAATCTCGATGAATTCATCACCAGGGAATAGCACATGAAATCGCGAGAAAACAGCATCGTCGAACAGGCTACCACGACTCGCCGCGAGTTCCTGACCACGAGCGCCTCAGGCCTGGGAACGGCTGCGCTGGGATCACTGCTGGCTGCAGATGGGCTGATGGCAGAAGCAAAGGCCGCCACCAATCCCATGGCCCCGCGAAATCCACACTTCAAGCCCAAGGCCAAGGCCTGCATCTTCATCTTCATGGCGGGTGCCCCTTCCCAACTCGACCTCTTCACGCCCAAGCCGAAGTTGAACGAACTGCACGGGCAAAAACTTCCCAAGGAGATCCTTGAGAAGGCTCGCTTTGCCTTCATCCAACCCGATACAGCGGTCTTGATGGGAACCAAAAGGAAATTCCGGAAGCACGGCCAAAGCGGCATGGAATTCAGCGACTTCCTGCCGCACCTTGCCGGATGCTCGGATGACCTGCTCAAGATCCAGAGCATCCATAGTGAGGAGTTCAACCACCATCCCGGCCAGTTGATGATGCAGTGTGGTGTTTCCCGCTTTGGAATGCCCGCCATGGGTTCATGGCTGACCTATGCGCTGGGCAGCGAATCCTCCAATCTCCCAAGCTATGTCGTATTGACAGCAGGCCGGGGTTCGAGTGGTGGGGCCACCCTTTTTCAGAGTGGTTTCCTTCCCACCTCCTACTCCGGAGTGCTCTTCAGGAACCAGGGTGAACCTGTCCTCAACCTCCAGACACCGGAGGGCATCCCCCCGCACCTGCAGTCTGCCGGGCTCAGCACCCTTGCCGCCCTCAACGATGAAAGACACACCCATGTCCGGGATCCCGAGATTCAAAGTCGGATCGCCAGCTATGAACTGGCGGGACGCATGCAGGCTGCCGCACCCGAGCTGGTCGACCTTTCCCGAGAAAGCAGCGCCACACTCGAGGCGTATGGGGTTGGGCGTGCGGAACCCAAGGGCAACTGGAGGGGTTCCCTACCCCATTTGAACACGCGGGACACCTTTGCACGCAACTGCCTGCTGGCCAGGCGAATGGTCGAACGCGGCGTCCGGTTCGTGAACATCATTCACGCATCCTGGGATCAGCACAGCGATCTTGATTCACAACTTGAATACAACGCCTCTACCGTCGACCAACCCATTGCTGCATTGATCAAGGACCTCAAACAACGCGGTATGCTGGATGAAACCATGGTTGTGTGGGGCAGCGAGTTCGGAAGGACGCCGCTGGGCGAGAACCGAAGGGGTCGCGAGGCCAATACCGGGCGCGACCATCACCCCTTCGCCTACACCGTCCTTGCCGCCGGAGGCGGACTCAAGGGAGGAATGACTTATGGACAAACCGACGAAATCGGCTGGCACATCGCCGAGAACCCAGTCCAT
>CAZKNW010000345.1:0-4813 GCA_964554035.1 uncultured Verrucomicrobiota bacterium | reverse complement strand
GCAGGTTATGTCGGTGAGGACGTGGAGAACATCGTCCTGCGCCTGCTCCAGAGCGCCGACTTCGATGTGAAGCGCGCCGAGATCGGCATCATCTACATTGATGAGATCGACAAGATCGCACGCCGCGTGGAGAACGTCTCCATCACGAGGGATGTCTCGGGGGAGGGGGTTCAACAAGCCCTTCTCAAGATCCTTGAGGGAACCGTCTGCAACGTACCGCCCCAAGGCGGGCGCAAGCATCCCCAGCAGGAGTACATCCGGGTCGACACCCGCAACGTGCTCTTCATCTGTGGCGGTGCCTTTGTTGACCTGGAAAAGATCGTCAGCCGCCGCGTCGGCAAACGAGTGATGGGTTTCCATCAGAAGGACCAGGAGGCCGTAGATCCCAACGACCTGCGGAAGGTACTGGTCAACACGGAGCCTGAGGACCTGGTGACCTACGGTTTCATCCCCGAGTTCATCGGACGCCTTCCCATGCTGACCGTGCTCAAGGAACTCACCGAGGAGCAGCTGGTAGCCATTCTTACCCAGCCAAAGAACGCCCTTGTTAAGCAGTTCCAGAAGCTTTTCTCCATCGACAACGTGAACCTCGAGTTCTCGGACGACGCCCTGGAGGAACTGGCGGCACAAGCCCACAAGAAATCCACGGGTGCACGCGCCTTGCGTGGCATCATCGAGCGCCTGATGCTCGACATCATGTTTGAGATCCCCAGCGACGGTGAAATCGTGGGGGTGACCATTCACAGGGCCGCCGTTCTGGGAGAGGCGCCTCCCCTCATCGAGCGCCAGGAAGACAAGGCAGCCGCCTAGCGGCTACCCGTTTTCCCCTCCCCCCATTCCGATTCTTCCCTTCCCAATCTCGATTGGTTACGTTCCCTAGTTTGCGCGCCATGAGCGACCCCTTTAAAGCAGATCAGTTCATCTCCAACACGGTTTCCTCGATCCCACCTTCAGGCATCCGTGAGTTCTTTGACCTCGTACAAGGTCGGCCCGACGTCATTTCCCTCGGCGTGGGCGAACCGGATTTCGCCACGCCGTGGAACATCCGGGAGGCGGCGATCTTTGCCTTGGAGCGCGGTCGCACCAGCTATACCTCCAACAGCGGACTGCTCCAGCTGCGGGAGGAAATCGCGGCCTACCTCGAGTCCGACTTCAAGGTCCGATACAATCCCGCGAACGAGGTGCTTGTGACGGTAGGCGTCTCCGAGGCCATGGATCTGGCCCTTCGGGCACTGGTGAATCCGGGTGACGAGGTCATTTATCACGAGCCCTGTTACGTGAGCTATAGTCCCAGCATTGCCCTGACCCATGGCATCCCGGTGGCTGTAACATGCAAGGCGGAGGACAAGTTTGCGGTGACGGCCGAAGCCATTGAAAAGGCAATCACCCCCAAATCCAAGATTCTGATCCTGAATTTCCCGACCAACCCCACGGGTGGCACCATGACCCGGTCTGAGCTGGAGGCCATTGCTTCCGTTGTGCTTCGCCACAACCTGCTGGTAATCACGGACGAGATCTATTCCGAGCTGACCTTCGAGGGCACACACACCAGCATTGCGTCCCTGCCCGGGATGCTGGATCGCTGCATCTTCCTGCACGGATTTTCCAAGGCCTACGCTATGACCGGTTTCCGGATCGGCTACGCAGCCGGTCCCAAGCCCCTGATCGAGGCCATGAACCGGATCCATCAGTATTCGATGCTCTGCGCCAGCATCATCGCGCAGGATGCTGCCATCGAGGCCCTGCAGAACGGACGCAGGAAGGCGGAGGAAATGAAGGAGGCCTACCGGTTGCGCCGCAACTTCATTGTCGGCGCCTTCAACGAAATGGGGCTCGACTGCCATCTGCCTCGCGGCTCCTTCTATGCCTTTCCTTCCATTCAATCGACCGGTCTGACCTCCAAGGAGTTTGCCTTCAGACTGCTCAAGGAAAAGGATGTGGCCTGCGTTCCCGGACCCGCTTTTGGGGCGTGTGGAGAAGGCTTCCTTCGCTGTTGCTTCGCCACGGGCATGGATCAAATCAAGGAGGCCACCCGACGGATGGGCGAGTTCGTGGCTTCGTTGAAATAGACGCGGGCACAAAAAAAATCCGCCCGGCACGACCGGACGGAGTCTCCAAAAGAAGGAAAGAATCAACCCACGATACCCTTGCCCTGGGACAGGAAGATACCTTGGAAGTTCATCTCAAGCGCCTTCGGGTTGGTGCACTTCTCGAAGGCGATTTCCTTGGTGATGAGCCCTGCCTGGACCAGGTCGTAGAAGGCCTTGTTGAAGGACTGCATGCCATCCCCGTCACTGGCCTCGATGGCTTGGGGAATCTTACCGAGGTTGTTCTCAACGATCAGCTTCTTGACCAGACCAGTGTTGATGAGGATCTCCTGTGCAGGAATCACACCGCCACCGATTCTCGGAACAATGCGCTGACAGATGATCGCCTGGAGCGTTCCCGCGAGCTGGGTCCTGACCTGGGGTCGTTCGTCAGGGCTGAAGAAGTCCATGATACGGGTTGGTGCCATGCCGGCGTCGGTCGTGTGGAGCGTGGACAACACAAGATGGCCCGTGTCAGCAGCACTCATGGCCGTACGGAAACTGAGCGCATCACGCATCTCACCCACCAGAATGATGTCTGGATCCTGACGCAGGGCGTGCTTCATACCCTTTTGGAACGATTCACAATCCAGTCCGATTTCGCGTTGTTCGATAATTGACTGGTTGTCCTCGTAACTGAACTCGATCGGATCCTCGAGGGTGACGATGTGCTTGCGGAAGTTGTTGTTGATGTGCTCCAACATCGCCGCAAGCGTGGTGGATTTACCACTACCGGTCGCACCTGCAAGCAGGATGATACCGCGTGGGGCTTCAACGATCTTCTTGAGCACAGGCTGGATACCCAAGGTTTCAAAATCCGGAACCTTGGCCTTCACGTAACGCATGGCCAGGGCCATCATTCCGCGCTGCTGGAAAAGATTCACACGAAAGCGTCCCGCAGCCGGGGTGTAATAGGAAAAATCACCGCCTCGCTCCTGAAGAAGCTGAGCTTTTGCATGGGGTGGAATGATCTCTTCGGCAAGTGCATCAATCCATTCGCGGGTGGGATAGGGGGCATCAATATCGACGAGCTTCCCATCGATACGGAAGATCACGGGCCCCTTCTCCTTCATGTGGATGTCGGAGGCACCGGACTCACAGGCGGCAGCAAGGATCTTATCGAGGAGCTTCCTGGCTTCGGAAGGCTCCACATCAGGTTCAGAATCGGACATGGGCTAGGATGGGTTGTAAAAAATCGATCTTCGGGTCGACGGGAGAATGTTGAAGACCCGGCTGAAGATCAAGAAAAGGAAAGCCTCTCAAGCTCCGCGAGGGAGGAGGAGGTCAGCCCAAGGAAGAGGAAGGAAATGGAATAGCCCATCTCCTCATTGCCATGACAACCCACCACGACACCACGGCAGGGGATGGCCTTGCCCGAATCACGCGAGACCTCAATCGTCATCTCGGTCATCTCTGCAAGCTGAACCGCACTGTGAAATTCAATCCCATTGGGGCTGATACGACAGGCCTCCCGGGATAGTGAAAGGGTCGCCCCTTCTTCTCTCAAATCAACCGGTTCGAAAATACCTGAAGTGTCTCGTCGCGTAGCACTCATATAGTTCGATCAAGGTATCAGAAGCCTAAAACCCGTCAATCGCGGTTTCTCCGTATACGTACCATTGTAAAGGTATGGGGTTCCCAAGAAGGGGGTCTGGGGCTACCGTCCGGCCATGATCTTTACACGAAAGTTTGGCAAGCTTCTCAGGGGAACGGCGACTCCCTTCCAGATCTTCAGTGCTGGAGTGCTTGGTGGCATCATCGGCTCCCTACCCGGCTTCACCCAGGCACCCGGCTTGACCGTGGTGGCGGCCCTCGTCCTCATCATCCTGAATGCGAACCTCGCATTGGCCGCCATGGTGGGCATCGCAGCCAAAATTTTCACAACTTTCTCCATGCCAATACTTTTTGCGATTGGCCGATTTCTACTAGATGGCCCGAAGCAGCCCCTTTTCCAGTCCATGATCAACACACCCGTGTTGGCTCTTTTCGGATTTGAATACTATGCGACCACCGGTGCCCTCGTCTTCGGGACATTTTTTGGTGTCTTCAGCGGCTGGCTCGCAAAGCGTGCCATCGACGATTTCAGGAAGAAGATGGTGGCTCTTGAGAAGGACGAGGAGAAGTCCGAGAAGTTCAAGCAGTTCAATTCAAAGCCTTGGGTCAAGGCTCTCAAGTTCATCTTCGTTGGGGGCGGGATAGGCAAAAAGACGTACGAGGAATTGCTCGAGAAGAAGGTGGGAAATCCAGTCCGCCCCCTGGGAATCGTTTTCGCGATTCTTGTGACCGTCCTGATCGTGGTGGTGCAGATGTTTGCCAGCGGGCCCATCGTCACGGCACAGCTGGTCTCAGCCCTTGAGAAGGCCAACGGTGCGACTGTGGACATCGGATCCGCCGACCTCAGTTTGAAGGAGAACCGGTTGACCATGAGTGGCATCGCCATTGCGGATCCAAAGGCCCTCGATACTGATCTTTTCCGGGCCGCCACACTCGAGGCCGATGTCAGTGCGGCTGACCTTCTGACCAAACGCCTGAAGCTCGACCGTGTGGTGGTTTCCGATGCCTCAACCGGGGAAAAGAGGGCGGTTCCCGGACGACTCGTAGGTAAGGATACCCAGAAGGAGGAAGAAGCCGAACCAACTGACGGGGAAGCCAAGTCCATTGACGACTACATCGAGGACGCCAAGAAATGGAAGGAGCGTCTCAAGCAGGTCCGCGATTGGATGGAA
>CAZKNW010000344.1:0-4843 GCA_964554035.1 uncultured Verrucomicrobiota bacterium | reverse complement strand
GTTGAAGGTGGCGAATACGAGATCGAGGTCCGCCGCTGGCCCAAGGAAGCGGATCACCCCATCACAGCTTCCATGGAAGCCGGAGCCGACGTTCCAGGCCAGCCTGCCTATCGTGCAATCGAGGGAAAAGCCATTACCGCGGACAAGGCAGTCATCATGATTGGAGGCAAGGAATATTCCCAGCCTGTGCCCAAGAACGCCAAGTCCGTCACCTTTTCCCTCCCCCTGAAAAAGGGCAAGGACCAGCTCTACGCCAAGTTCGTCTCCAAGGACGGCAAGGAGATCGGTGCCTACTACGCCTACGTGAAGAAGAAGTAAGCCGGCTCACCACATACCAAGGATCCTCATCATGAAATCCATTCTTTCCCTCCTCTTCATCGCCGCTCTGGGAGGAAACCTTTCCGCGGGTGAGCTCATCAACGAGGACTTCTCCTCACAAGGTCCAAGATGGACCACTCAATTCGGCGAGGTAGCCGTTGAGGACGGAGTCCTCAAGGCCAGCCAGAAGACCGCGGACAAGCACATCTGCGCCTTTCGCCGGGGACAGCCCATGAAGGACTTCCAACTGGATGTCGACTTCCGGTTTGAAGGAGCCAAGGTCATCAACATCGGCTTTGATCCGGCACGTGGATCCCTGAAGAAGAAGGGGCATCTCTACAGCGTCGTCCTCACACCCACTCAGTGGCAGATCAAGGAACACCGCGACAAGGCCATCGATGATTCCAAGGACAAGGTCCACGCCTCCGGTAAGGCCAACTTCAAGCAGGGCGAATGGTATCACCTCACCCTTCAAAACAAGGGCACCGAGGTGGAAGCCGGGATCAAGGGCACCGGTTCGCTCAAGGCCGACTACAAGGACTTCGCCGTCGCCAAGCCTGCAGTCGTTTTCCGCGTCGGTGGTGCCGATGGAAAGGAAGCGCACTTTGATAATCTGAAGGTGGTTGCACTTCCTTAGAGCGAAGAACCTTTGCTCTTTACGTATGACCTTCCGAGCTTTTTGAACTCCTTTGCCGCTAGTTGAGACGCTCCTTCAGAGCTTGATGCCTATTGGCGGAACGACCTAGGCTTCACCCTAGGCTGGAGTTGATTTGGACCGTTGGTCCTCTCGAACAAAAAAGCACCATCGGTGCGGCTCATGGATAGCCTGGGGTGAAGCCAGGAGGTCTCCAACACCCCCCCTCCCGGGCTGAAGGCACGACTGAAAATCCTCAGACAGGGAACAAGGACGTCCGCCCTTCTTTTCTTTACCTCAGGCCAACAGTCACTACCTTCCCGCCCTTTCCGCTATGGGACTGAAATACATTCTCACACATCCGGGGGGAGCACATAAGGATGACCTCCTGGCCTGCGCCCTGCTCGTGGCCACGCATGGCATCGAAATCCATCGACGTGATCCTTCCCAGGAGGAACTCGATGATCCTGAGGTGGCCGTGGTAGACATCGGAGGACGCCACGAATCCGAAAACCTGAATTTCGACCACCACCAGTTTCCTCGGGATCGCGAGCCAACCTGCTCCCTGAGCCTCGTCATGCAGCACCTGGGGATCTACGACGACGCCAAGCTCTTCTGTGACTGGCTGGAACCTGCCGAATGGTTCGATGCCCGCGGCGCAGGAGACACCGCAAAATGGCTCGGCATTGACCGCGCCGTGGTCAGCCAGATGGTCTCTCCCATCGATATTACCCTGCTCCGTCGTTTTGCCAACGAGAGCCACCTCAAGCCTGGCGACCTCATCTGGGAGATGATGAAGATCATAGGGGAGGATCTCCTCTCCTTCATCCAGAACCTGCATGATCGATTGGAGTTCATCGGCGAACATGCCGAGCGCTGGACCATCGACGGCGAGCATGGCCCCTTCGAGGTCCTTTTCCTCAAGCGAACCGATCCCCTGCCCAACGAACCCTCCATGGGCATGGAGCGGTATGTAGAGAGGATCGGGATGAATGACTCAATGGTGGCCCTCGTGTATCCGGATCGCCGGGGAGAAGGATACGGACTGTCCCGCTATCGCGATCATCAGGGTGTCGACTTCACGCGTATCGGAGACGAGGACGACGTCCACTTTGCGCATGCACGGGGATTCGTCGCCAAGACCGCCGCCACAGATCCGGACAGGCTCAAGGCACTTCTCAAGATTGCCGAAGCCGTCAAGTAGTTGAGATCCGTGACAATCCTGTTGCTGGCCCGCAACAAACGTCACACTTCCAGGCACCCTTTTGGCAGATAGAGTCTATCGTCTTGTGGTGCGGCTTGAACCGAAGAACAGAACCGCTGTTCCTTCAGGTTGATTCCGCGTTCCACGAGCAGATGACTGAATTCTACATGATCGCGGGCTTTCTGCTGGCCGCCTACTCGGTGGTCGCAAATGACTCGATCCAGACCCTGGGAACCTTCCTGAGTTCAAACTCGCACCGTCCATGGTGGACGTTGTGGCTCTTCGCATCCGGCATCTTGTCTGTCGTCCTCATCGTCGGCTGGACGCAATACCAGGGAGATGTCTCCTACGGCAGGTTGCAGGTTATCCCAGAGCCACCTGTCTTCAGCTGGATCTACTGTGTGGCGCCGCTTGTCCTACTCGTCCTGACCCGGACCGGCGTTCCCGTCAGCACGACCTTCCTCATCCTCACGGTCTTTTCAGCCAAGGCTCTCGGCCCCATGCTCATCAAGTCACTTGCCGGATACGTCGCCTCTTTCGTCACCGCGATCCTCATCTATCGCTGGGTGGTCATCAAATGGGAGAAAAGATTCGCGGCTCGCGGAGCGAAAAAGGCATCGCCCAAGTGGATGGTGTTCCAGTGGATGTCGACAGGATACCTCTGGAGCATGTGGTTGATCCAGGACCTCGCCAACATCTTCGTCTACCTTCAAAGGCAACTCACCTTCATCCATCTCCTCCTGGCACTCCTCGCCCTGGTTGGATTTCAGGCGATTGTCTTCCGTAGTCACGGCGGGGCCATCCAGAAGATCGTCTCCTCCAAGACCAATAGTTCCGAGATCCGCTCCGCCACCATCATAGACTTCATCTACGCCACCATCCTCCTCGTATTCAAGGAAGCCAGTCACTTTCCGATGAGCACCACATGGGCCTTCCTTGGACTGCTTGCCGGACGCGAACTGGGACTCACGCTGGCGATGCAGCACCGTTCAAAAAAGGAGGTCGGCAAGATCATTGGTTCCGATGCCTCGAGGGCCTTTCTGGGACTTGCCGTCAGCGTCGTGTTGGCGCTCTGCCTCCCATGGCTTCAACGTCAGTTGAATTGATACCCAGGGCGCTACCTCGGAACGACGGCCTTGGCGCTCCGATCGCCAACGCTGAAGTGCCCGAGCACCTCTCCACCTGGCATAGCGTTGATCCGCCAAACAGCCCCCGGCCGAGTTTGCATCCGCTTTTGCCCCCCGGCACTGATCTCGCCGTAAGACTTCGGTTTCCCCTGCCTGTCCATCCAGAAGAGTTCCACAGGAGTCTTTTGCCTGTTGATGAAGATGACCTCAAAGGTGGAACCGTCCGGTTTGGACGCTGGAGCCTCAGCCTTGTTGGCCGGAACCCACTTCAATGCGGCCATCGCCGCGATGGAGGGTTCGGCCTTGGGTGCAAACTGCTTGGGAACTCGACGGCGAAGCGCCTCCAACATCCCTCCATACTTCGGATCACTTGCCAGGTTGTTCCATTCGTAAGGATCCTCACTGATATGATAGAGCTCTCCTTCTCCATTGGCATAATGAATGTATCTCCAATCCTTGTCGCTGATGGATACGGACCCAACATCATGAAGGAAAGTGGAAGAGACATGATCCCAGTCTCCATTGGCATCCTTGAGCAAAGGCAAAAGGCTAGGGGCATCCCTTCTTCCCGCATCGGGAAGTCCCGCTACGTCGGACAGTGTACGGAAGAGACTCAATAGATTCACAGGTTGATTACAGACTGTCCCCTCAGGGGTTCCAGAGGGCAGCGCTCCGGATGCCCCCTTGGGCACACGAATCATCAGTGGAACCCGGGTAGCAGCACGCCAGATGGTGAACTTCTGCCAGTGCTGCTTCTCTCCAAGGTGCCACCCGTGATCACTCCAGAGCACCACGATGGTGTTGTCGGCATTGGGGCCGTTTTCCAAGGCATCCAGGACACGTCCCAGCATGGCATCCGCAAAGTGAATGGAGGCGAGGTAACCCTGGATCCCCTGCTTCCACTGGCCATGGCTTTGGATATGATCGAAATACCTGTTTGGCCCCCGCTTCTTTCCTTCATCCGGAAGATCATCAAGATCCGTCTCGAGATACCCAGGTGGGAGCTGGATGTCGTCGAGTGGGAACGGTTCAAAATACTTTGCCGGGACAAACCAGGGTTCGTGAGGTCTGTAGATTCCACAGGCGAGGAAGAAGGGTTTCTCGTGTTCCTTCTCCAGCTGTTCACCGACCCACTTGGAGACCAGCCAGTCACCACCAAACTCCTCGTCAGTCGCATCCAGTGCCGCCCAGTCCGTTTCCACATACTGCCACGGGCCGCCCCTGGGTAGATTCACCGGCCGCTTGTCAGGATAGAGCGTTCTGGGAAAGGGATTCTCAGCCTCCTTCTCCGGGTAGTAGACATCCCATGACCGGGCATCGATGAAGTAATGAAGCATCTTCCCGGAACCACCGGCCCAATATCCGTTGTTCCGGAAATGCTGAGGGAGAATATCCGTGTCCGGAAGAATCTCCCTCATCTTCTGATTGTTGGCGTAGAGCCCTGAACGATGCGGCGACATCCCGGACATGATGGCTGTCCGTGAAGGATTGCACGCAGGCGCTGGACAGTGAGCATTGTTGAACAGGACACCCTTCGCCGCCAGCCGGTCCAGATTCGGC
>CAZKNW010000343.1:0-4844 GCA_964554035.1 uncultured Verrucomicrobiota bacterium | reverse complement strand
CGATCAACAAGTCGGGCCTTTCCGACAAGGTGACCTTCATGAGCACCGGAGGCGGTGCCAGCCTCGAGTTCCTGGAAGGCAAGGTTCTTCCCGGCGTCGCTGCCCTGACTGACAAATAACTTTTTGAGAAAGACTGCTCCCCATGGACAAAGATCGTAAATTGATTGTTGCCGGCAACTGGAAGATGAACAAGACGGTTGCCGAGGCACTGGACCTCGTCCGCTACCTCAAGCGCGAACTCGCGAATGTGAAGGAAGTGGACGTCGTCGTCTGCCCCCCCTTCACAGCCCTCAGCGATGTCTCCAAGGAGATCATCGAGTCGGACATCCGGCTGGGTGCCCAGAACATGAGCGAGAACGGTGTGGGCGCCTTCACTGGCGAGATCTGCGCCGAGATGCTCAAGGAGTTCCTGGTGCGCTATGTGATCCTCGGGCACTCCGAGCGTCGCCAGTACCAGGAGGAGTCGGATGAGCTGGTCGCCAAGAAGGCGCTGGCCGCCCATGCCGCCTCCATCCGCCCGATCATCTGTGTGGGTGAGCTTCTGGAAGACCGGGAGTCCGGACGGACCGAGGAAGTCGTCGGTACCCAGCTCAAGGGAAGCCTGGCAGGCCTGAGCGCCGAGCAGATGGAAGAGACCATCATCGCCTATGAGCCTGTCTGGGCCATCGGCACCGGCAAGACGGCCAGCCCGGAGCAGGCCCAGGAGGTGCACGCCTTCATCCGCAAGCAGCTGGTCGGTCTCTACGACGAGGCCCTCGCCAAGAGGGTCCGCATCCAGTACGGCGGCAGCGTCAAGCCGGGCAACGCGAGGGAGATCCTCGGCCAGCCCGATGTGGATGGCGCGCTGGTGGGCGGTGCCGCACTTGAGGGGCGCAGCTTCTCTGACATCATCACCAACTGCATTGACTAAGGTTTTCCCATGCTCGTAAACATCATTGTCGGTCTTTTGACCATTATCCTGTTCCTGAACAGCATTGTTCTGATTCTCCTCGTCCTCATGCAGCTTCCCAAAAAGGAGGCGGGCCTTGGCACGGCCTTTGGTGGAGGAGCCACGGATGCCCTCTTCGGCGCCAACACGGGGAATGTCCTCACCGTGGCCACGAAGTATTCGGCCATCATCTTCCTCTCGGTCTCCTTGATCCTGTCTGTGATCAACTCGCACAGGAGCAAGTCGCTGGGTTCGACGATTGACGAGGCCTTGAACACACCGGACCCCACTCCGGTACCAAGTGCTGTCGTCCCGGCTCCCGTGACTCCTGAGATGGATGAGGAACTGGTCGCAACGAACAGCTCCGCCAGCCTGGAGACCGTGGTTTCAAATGCGGTGAAGGAAGCCGAGGCGGCCGTGGTCACCGAGACCAAGGTGGTGGGTGATGCCACCAAGAGCCTCCTGGATCAGGCGATCGAGGTCGCCACCAACGAGGTCGAAAAGGCCACGGGCATCAAGGTCGAGATCCCCAAGCCGGGAGACAACTGACCAGAGCGGCCCAAGCCGGGTTTTCAGCCCCGTCTTCGCGTGAAGACGGGGTTTTTTATTTGGGCTTTTTGCGCCCGCATGCCTTTATGGGATTCCCCTGAATTTGCGGGGGAGCTTCCTAAACCATTCCAAGCCTTATAAATGAGTCGATTTTTCCAGGGACAACGATGGATCAGTGAAGCCGAGCCTGAACTCGGGTTGGGGACGATCCTGCAGTCGGGTGAGGGCCGCGTGCTCGTGCTTTTCCCGGCCTCGGGCGAAACCCGGCAGTATGCGGAGGGCTCGGCCCCGCTCAAGCGTGTGGTCTTCCGCCCGGGAGACACCATTCATTCCCACGACGGAGTGGCCCTGACAGTTTCCAAGGTGATGGAGAAGGAGGGACTGCTGGTCTACCTCTGTGACGGACAGGAACTGCCGGAAGCGCAGCTGAGCGACTCCATGAGCTTCAGCAAACCACAGGACCGGCTACTGAACGGACAGGTGGATGATCCGCATGTCTATGACCTGAGGGTGGAGGCTCTGGAGCGCCGGGCGGAGATCCGACGTTCTCCCATTCGTGGATACCTGGGCGGAAGGGTCGACCTGATACCCCACCAGCTCTACATCGCGAAGGAGGTGACCTCCAGGTCGCTTCCACGCGTGCTTCTGTCGGATGAGGTGGGGTTGGGGAAGACGATCGAGGCCTGCCTGATCCTGCATCGACTCCTCCTGAGTGGTGAGGTGGAGCGGGCTTTGATTCTGGTTCCGGATTCGCTGGTCCACCAGTGGTTTGTGGAGATGTATCGTCGTTTCCACATCTGGTTCTCGATCTATGATGCCGAGCGCTGTGATTCGATCGCAGCAGGCCCTGAAGGAGGAAACCCCTTCCTCGATGAGCAGCTGATCCTTTGCGGCATTGGCTTCCTGGCTGAGGATCGTGAAAGGGCATCCCAACTGGTGGAAGCCGGCTGGGACATGGTGGTGATCGATGAGGCGCACCACTTGGAATGGTCCCCCGAGGAACCTTCGGCCGAGTACCAGATCGCAGAGGGCCTGAGCCGTGTGTCCACCGGCCTGTTGCTGTTGACCGCCACACCGGAGCAGTTGGGCGTGGAAAGCCATTTTGCCCGGTTGCGCCTGCTGGATGCGGATCGCTATCCAAGCCTCGAAGCCTTCCAGGAGGAGGCGGAGGATTACCAGGACGTCGCCGTGGCCGCATCGGACCTGCTGGAGAATCGGAAGCTTTCCCGCAAACAGGTGAACCACCTGGTGGCCGCGTTCCAGATGGAGGCGGATGAGGAGAGGGCAAGGATCGAGAAGGCCGCCAAGGGCGATGCCAAGGCCCATGAGGAGGTGCTTGAGGACCTGCTGGACCGCCATGGTCCGGGAAGGGTGCTTTTCCGGAACACCCGCGCGGCCATGAAGGGGTTTCCCAAGCGCATTGCTGAACTTCACAGCCTGGAGCCGGATGAGATCGAGGAGTGGCGGGAGCGCCATGCGGTTGAGTTTGCCTGTGATTGCGGCGACTCGACTTTGAAGCCCGACTTCCGGATGGACAGGGATCCGAGGGTACAATGGGTGGCTGACTTTCTGTCGGGCAATCCGGACGAGAAGGTCCTCTTGATCTGTAGGACCAAGGAAAAGGCCATCGCGGTCGAAGCCGGAATCCAGGGACGGATCAATGTGAAGTCCTCGGTGTTTCATGAGGACCTGAATCTTGTTCAGCGCGACCGCAATGCGGCGTGGTTTGCCGACAAGGAAGGGGCGCAGGTCCTGATCTGCTCGGAGATCGGAAGTGAAGGGCGCAACTTCCAGTTTGCCCATCACCTGGTGCTGTTCGACCTCCCGCTCAACCCAGAGCTGCTGGAACAACGCATCGGTCGACTGGATCGGATCGGGCAGACTTCGGACATCCATATCCATATTCCCTTCGTGAAGGGTTCTGCCCAGGAGGCGCTGGCGCGCTGGCTGCACGAGGGTATCGACGGACTGCAGCGCAACGTCGAGGGCGGGGCGCAGATCCTGAAGGAGTTTGGACAGAAGATTCATGATGCCGCCTTGGAATATGCCGATGGATCGGATGAAGCGGCGAAGGAGGTGGCGGACCTGGTGGAGAAGACCAGGAAGGCGACCGAAGCGCTCAGGGAACGCCTGCACGCCGGTCGGGATCGCCTACTTGAGTTGAATTCCTATCGCCCGAAGGTGGCTTCACGACTCGTGAAGCAGATCGAGAAGGCTGATCAGGATCGTGCGTGCGAGGCCTTCATGCTGAAACTCTGGGACCATTTTGGAATTCATCCCGAGGACCTGGGTGACCGGACTTACCAGCTTGGAACCGACGGTCTGACGGTGGAGGGATTCCCGGGTTTGCCAAAGGAAGGCATGGTGGCCACCTTCAAGCGGGCCCTGGCCATCAGTGTCGAGACCACCGGTTTCATCACCTGGGACCATCCCATGGTCACAGGCTCCATGGACCTGATGCTTTCCGCTCCAGAGGGAAACAGTTCCTTTGCCCATCATCCGGACTCCGAGGAAAGGGGACTGGTGGTGGAGGCGGTGTTTGTCTTGGAATGCGTCGCGCCGGGAAGGCTTCACAGTGATCGGTTCCTTCCTCCCACTCCAATCCGCATCCTCGTGGATCAGACAAGGGAAGAGGTCGAAAAGGAGGCCATCCGTTCCTTCGGGCCTCGTGCCCATACCAGCAATGAACACTACGTGATCCTCGACAATGCCCAGGTAAGGCAGTCCCTGCTTCCTGCAATGATTGAGACCTGTGAGGATCTGGCGGAGCCGGAGGTCGACAAGCTCAGGAAGATCGCGGCCACCGAGGTGAAACGCGAGTTGGGTCACGAAATCAATCGACTGAAGGCACTGCAGAAGGTCAACCCATCGATCAGCGACGAGGAGATCGAGGTGCTGGAGGAGAAGCAGGTGGAGTTGTTGAAATGCGTGGTGGGAGCGCGTCCAAGACTCGATGCGGTCCGCGTCTTCTGGCTGGGTGACCTTGGCTGATCACGTCGGGTCGGACGCTTTGCGCCGACCGGTGATGCAGGCGGTGAACGAATGATCTTTTGACCACGTGAGCCAGGTTCGGGCGCTCACGGAGTGATCGCCCTACCTGAGGTAGGGCCCGTCGCTCCGGGTGGGCCTCTACTCCGACCCCAGCTTCTTGAGCGTGTTGGTCGTGGATCTCCCCTCAAGCACTCCCAGGATGACGATCCTGCCCCCTGCATTTTCCACGGCAGCACGTTCCTCCTGGTTGATGGTGTCGATCGTGTAGTCGCCGCCCTTCACGTAGACGTCGGGTTCCACCTGTTTGAGAAACTGCAGCGCGGTGGTTTCATCGAAGATGTGGACGGCGTTCACGGATTCCAGTGCCGCCATCACG
>CAZKNW010000342.1:0-4868 GCA_964554035.1 uncultured Verrucomicrobiota bacterium | reverse complement strand
GGCGCGGCGACCACCGACTTCATGGAGCAGGAGCAGGAGCGCGGCATCACGATCCAGTCTGCAGCGACCACTTGTTTCTGGGACAACCACCGCTTCAACATCATTGATACGCCCGGTCACGTTGACTTTACCATTGAGGTCTATCGTTCGCTCAAGGTTCTGGACGGTGGTGTGGGTGTCTTCTGCGGAAGCGGCGGTGTCGAGCCCCAGTCCGAGACCAACTGGCGTTACGCCAATGAGTCCAAGGTGGCCCGTATCATCTACGTCAACAAGCTGGACCGCCTGGGTGCTGATTTTTATCGGGTCGTGAAGCAGATCGACACCATCCTGGCTGCCAAGCCGCTGGTGATGACCCTTCCGATCGGTACCGAGGAGAACTTCAAGGGTGTGGTCGAGGTGCTGACGCGCAAGGCATGGATCTGGGATGATTCCGGCCTGCCTGAGAACTACACCATCGAGGAAGTTCCTGAGGACATGAAGGAGAAGGTGGAGGAATACCGTTCCGCCCTCATTGAGACCGCCGTGGAGCAGGACGATGAGGTGATGATGGAATACCTCGATGGCAACGAGCCTGATGAGGCCACCATCAAGCGCTGCATTCGCAAGGGAACCATCAACCTGGCCTTCTTCCCGACCTACTGTGGTTCGTCCTTCAAGAACAAGGGCGTGCAGCTGGTGCTGAACGGTGTGGTGGATTACCTGCCCAGCCCGGTTGAAGTGCAGCCCCAGGCCGAGGTGGACCTCGAGGGTAACGAGACCGGCAAGTTCGCCGAGGTCGATCCTGAGAAGCCTTTCCGCGCCCTCGCGTTCAAGATCATGGATGACAAGTATGGGGCTCTGACCTTCATGCGCATCTATTCCGGAAAGCTGACCAAGGGTGACACCGTGCTCAACACCTTCACCGGCAAGGAAGAGCGTGTCGGTCGGATCGTTGAGATGCATGCGGACGACCGCAAGGACCTGGACGGCTGCCAGGCTGGAGATATCGTCGCCTTTGTCGGATTGAAGAATGTGCAGACCGGGCACACGCTTGCCGACAGGAACAACCCTGCCACGCTTGAGCCGATGGTCTTTCCTGATCCGGTGATTTCGCTTGCTGTTTCTCCCAAGGACAAGGCTGCTGCCGAGAAGCTCGGTGTTGCCCTTGGAAAGATGGTCAAGGAGGATCCCTCCTTCCGTGTTGAGACCGACGAGGATAGCGGTGAAACCATCCTCAAGGGAATGGGTGAACTTCACCTGGACATCAAGGTCGACATCCTGAAGCGGACACACAAGGTGGAAGTTGAAGTCGGCAAGCCGCAGGTCGCCTATCGTGAGACCATCACCCAGAGGATCGAGGATTCCTACACGCACAAGAAGCAGTCCGGTGGTTCCGGTCAGTTTGGACGCGTGGACTACATTATCGAGCCCGGCGAAGTCGGCAGTGGATTCGAATTCGAGTCCAAGGTCGTGGGTGGCAACGTGCCCAAGGAATACTGGCCCGCCATTGAAAAGGGTTTTCGCCTTTCTGCTGATCGTGGTGTGTTGGCGGATTATCCCTGTCTGGACTTCAAGGTGACTCTGGTTGACGGTGCCTTCCATGCCGTGGACTCCTCGGCGGTTGCTTTCGAGCTTGCTGCCCGTGCCGGCTATCGCCAGTCGATGCCCAAGGCGGGACCTTAGCTCCTGGAGCCCATCATGCGGGTGGACGTCTATACGCCTGATGTCGACGTGGGTGACACCATTGGTGATCTTACCCGTCGCCGTGGCATGATCAAGAATCAGGAATCCGGACCGACGCTGGTGCATATCAATGCCGAGGCTCCGTTGAGCGAAATGTTCGGCTACATCGGTGACCTGCGTTCCATGACCTCGGGTCGTGGTCAGTTCTCCATGGAATTTTCACACTATGCGGCATGCCCGAACAATATCTCTGAGGAGATCATTGAGGCTGTCCGCAAGGCCAAGGAAGCCAAGAAGTAATACCTCCATCTGGAATTCACGGACCCGTCCTGCGAGAGCAGGGCGGGTCTTTTTTTGCCGGTAGTCCCGCTCAGGAACGGCAATCAGTCCATGAGGAGGGGGCTACACCTTCTGCCAGGAGGTGTAGTTGGTTGGAATGCCCAGGGAATTCCAGTGCCTCTCGAAGTCGGTGGTGAACGACTTGAGTTCTGCGGGAACTTCCACAGGTGTAAAACCCTCCGATGCTTCCATGACCTCCAGCATGTGGTTGAAGTAGGGGACGTTGTCCGTCCTCATGTGGAGGCAGCCTCCTGGTGTCAGGCTCCTGTGCAGGGTTTTCATGAAATCGGCCTGGACCAGCCGGTTCTTGTGGTGCTTCTTCTTGGGCCATGGATCCGGAAAGTAGATATGAACCGCATCCAGCGAAGAAACAGGAATCAGGTGGCGCACTAGATACGCCGCCTCGACACGCATTGCCCTGAGGTTCCTGAGTCCGGCGGACCGGCCCTTGCGATCAATCTTCTTCAACCTTCCAAGCAGCCGCTCCACACCAAGGAAGTTCCATTCCGGATGTGCCTGGGCATACTGGAGGAGGAAGGATCCGTCACCGGCACCAAGCTCGAGATGGACCGGGGCGTTCCTTTCAAAAAGGGCATCGAGGGGAAGTGCATTCAGCCAGTCGGAAGGAAAATGAACCAGCGTGTCTTCGGGTAGGTTGTGCCCGGCACGAATGTTTTCCGGATGATAGGGGCTGGCCGGATCGGTCGGTGCAAGGATGGCCATGCGGAATTACTCCGGGACAAATGTGCTGGCAAGACGCTCGATCTCCTCGCGCTCGCTTTCGGGAAGGTCGTTCAGGAGGGCGCCGACCCTCTGGAGGGCCTGTTCCTGGTTCTTCTCGCCGGCAATCAGGTACCACATCGCGGCCATGTTCCTGTTTTCGGCAACGCCCGTGCCGGTCTCGTGCATCTTGCCGTATTCGTACTGGGCATCCGCGTAGCCACGGTTGGCGGCCATCTTCATCCACTTGGCGGCCTCCTCAGCATCCTTCTGAACGCCGTCGCCCTTCATGTATTTCAGCGCGAGGAAATAGGGTGCGTCGATGGAACCGTCTTCCGCCTTCATCTTGAGGCTCTCGAGGAAGGTGCTTGCGGCGTTTCCGGCCATGCCGCCGGACGGAGGCAGGTCGGGGATCTCAACGGTGGGAGTCTGGAATGGGATGACCGGAATGGTCTTGGCCTCGGCAGCCCCCTCCGGAACCTCGGGAAGGGCGTTCTCCGGTTTGGCCTCGACGGCCTGCACGGGCTCGGCCCCTTCCTGTGAAGCTTCCTTGTCTCCTCCGCATCCGGATGCGAGGAAGACCGAGGCAGCCAAAACAAATCCGGTGAGGGCCTGGGACGTTTTACGAATAATCATTGCAACAACTTCGGTTTTCAGTTTTCAGGCAGACTTCCGCCGCGGGCGAACTTAGAAGACCTTTCCCATGAAATCAAAACCCGATAGCGGTGAAAGCCTCCTGTGACTCTGGAATTCCGCGAATTTCTTTCTGCATCAGTTCCAACCCTGCAAAATTTTTCATTCGTTTTGGATGGTTGGGAATGGACTCCTCACGGTGAGAAGATAGGATGACATCCAAGCGACCTTCTCCTGGAAACAGGAGGACCTTTCGATGCGATTCCGGTCGGAATTCAAGCGGTGTGTTTGGAGCCCGAAAGTCTTGGAAAACAAGGCCTTTTTCGATTGTGAATAACCTGAGAATAAGTGTGAACAGTTTGCGGTGGCATGAGTGTGACGATTTCCATACAAACGTCCTCAGCCATGCCGAACGGACTCCGATCATCCATGTCAATTCATGGACCAAGCCAGAAGGGGTTTTTGTTTCGTAAACATCTGGTAGAGAGCTATTTAAGTTTGTTTAGATCGGATCTCGCAGAGGATTGTTTTGGTCGGGAGATGGTTGCTGGGACGCGTTTGTTTGAGCGCAACGCATTGGTTCCAACAGGGTTACGGCACTGTAACGGTAACAGGTGAATAACCCTTTGTTTTTTAAGCCTTTTTGACGATCTAGAAATGCTGATACAGGAAAGCGCAGAAGCCATTTGGAGTGGAGCACTGGATGTCCTCCGTTCCCTTTTGAAGCAGGACATCTTTGACTTGTGGTTCAGGCCCATCAAACCGGTCAGCTTTGAACCGGATTCCGCCAAGATTGAACTGGCGGTGGCGAATGATTTCAGTGGCTTCTGGTTGAGCGAGAATTACGGGCAGATCATTTGTGAGGCCTTGGCCACTGCGGCAGGCAAGCAGCTGGGATTTGAATTTGTCACCCTCGAGCGTGAATCAGGCGAAAAGGGAGTGGACCGGCGCGGTGATGCGCAACAGGAGGAAGTGGTTCTGGGGCGCGAGGTGAAGCCTCCTGCTGAAGAGGCGGCTCCGCGGACCCAGAGCTCCGAACCGAAGAAGAAGCCGATTCAGTCCGAGTTCATCTTCAATCCCAACAACACCTTCAGCACCTTTGTTGTGGGTGACAACAATCACTTTGCGCACGCGGCCGCCATGGCGGTGGCGCAGTCCCCTGGCAAGGCCTACAACCCCCTTTTCCTCTACAGCGGAGTAGGTCTGGGCAAGACGCACCTGCTTCATGCCATAGGCCAGCAGGTGCAGCACAACAAGCCGCACCTGAAGGTGGCCTACATCTCTTCGGAGAAATTCATCAACGAATACATCGATGCCATCCAGAACAGCACCTTTGCCAAGTTCCGGAAAAAATACCGTGAGACGGATGTGCTTCTCATTGATGACATCCAGTTCCTCGCAGGCAAGGAGCGGATCCAGGAGGAGTTCTTCCACACCTTCAACGCCCTTCATGAAGCCAGGAAACAGATTGTCCTGACCAGCGATCGTCCCTCGGCGGAGATCAAGGGATTGGA
>CAZKNW010000341.1:435-4878 GCA_964554035.1 uncultured Verrucomicrobiota bacterium | reverse complement strand
CGTCCGGGAACCCGAAGGCTTGAACAGGGGTTTTTTGGATGCATGGAGGGAACGTGGCGACTTTGACTATTCGCGTCATGCGTGGTGTGAACTGGTTACGAAGGCCTTTGGGGTGGACGCACTTCCGGAAGGCATGTTCGAGGCAGTCTATCGAAGGTTCGAGGATCCGGAATGCTGGAAGGTCCATGAGGATGTGTTTCCAGCTCTGGAATGGCTGCAATCCCTGTCTGTGACCTGCATCGCCATCTCGAACTGGGATGAGCGGCTGGGGCCCTTGTTGGAATGCCTTGGGTTGAGGCGGCACCTTGAGGAGGTCTTTGTGTCCTGTGACGTCGGGGTGACCAAGCCCTCGCCGGTAATCTTCCATCATGCCTTCGAAGTCCTCGACCGGCATCCCTCCGAGGTCATCCATGTGGGTGACAGTCGCCGGGAGGACCTGGAAGGTGCCTGTGGGGCAGGGGCTGTGGGGATGCTTCTGGACAGGCGACCGGGGCAGACACTTCGCTCGGTGCTGGCGCCCCTTTTGGACGCGCCGGATAAGCCTCTGTAATCTTTTTACGGAGAAAGGCTTATAATTGGGCCGCGAACATTGACGTTTGATGGTTTCGGCCTCTATACAGGAAGAGTCTTGGACATTTTGTCCGGTTTGGGCCGCACAGACTTCAGGACTCGTCATTAAACGAATTCGGTCTCACTACTGACTGTCATGAACTTGATCCGCTCGCTGCTCTACACCTCGCTGGGCAAAAAGTATCTGATGGGCATCACAGGCGTCCTTCTATGCGCCTTTGTCCTGGTTCACCTCCTTGGAAACCTCGCCCTCTTCGCAGGGCAGGATGCCATCAACTCCTACGCAGTGCTGCTGAAGTCGAAGGCGGCGGTGTTGTGGGGCGCGCGCCTCGGGTTGCTCGGAACCGTGGCCGTCCACATCTGGGCTGCCATCACGCTGAGCCAGATGAACCGCGCGGCACGTCCGGTCGGTTACTTTGACGCCACGCCACCCAAGGCCAAGCCGGGTTCGACCTGGATGCTGGCGGCAGGATTGACGGTGCTGGTCTTCATCATTTTCCACATTCTCCACTTCACGGTCGGCAGCATCATGCCGGAAGCGCATTCCATGCATGACGGACAGGGGAGACACGATGTCTACGGCATGGTGGTGGCTGGATTCAGCAATCCGGCGATCGCGCTCTTCTACATCGCAGCGATGGCCGTCCTTTGCTTCTTTCACCTGAGACATGGAGTCAGCTCCATGTTCCAGTCGCTCGGACTCAAGCGGACCAAGTATGCGCCAGCCATCGATGGACTGGCGCTTTTGTTTGCCTGGGTGATCTTCCTCGGAAACACCGCCATTGTCCTGTCCGTCCTGTTCGGCCTCGTGAAATAAGGATTTGAACCCATGAAACTCGATTCCAAGATTCCTTCAGGTCCGCTTGCCTCCAAATGGGAAAAGCACCGCTTCGAGATGAAGCTGGTGAACCCGGCCAACAAGCGGAAATTCGACGTGATCGTTGTGGGTTCCGGGCTTGCCGGAGGTTCGGCGGCCGCCACCCTTGCCGAGCTCGGCTACCACGTGAAGTGCTTCTGCTACCAGGACAGCCCGCGTCGCGCCCACAGTATCGCCGCGCAGGGTGGCATCAACGCGGCCAAGAACTACCAGAACGACGGCGACAGCGTTCACCGGCTTTTCTACGACACCATCAAGGGTGGCGATTTTCGTTCACGTGAGGCCAACGTGCATCGCCTTGCCGAGGTCAGCACCAACATCATCGACCAGTGTGTCGCGCAGGGTGTGCCTTTCGCCCGCGAGTATGGTGGGCACCTCGCCAACCGCTCCTTCGGTGGAGCCCAGGTCTCACGGACCTTCTACGCAAGGGGCCAGACAGGGCAGCAGTTGCTGCTGGGTGCCTACCAGGCTCTTGAGAGACAGATCGGACTCGGGAAGGTGGAGATGTATCCCCGGACTGAGATGCTGGATGTCGTGCTGATCGACGGCCATGCCAAGGGGATCGTGGTGCGCGACATGGTGACCGGCAAGGTCAGCTCCCATGCCGCGGATGCCGTGGTCCTGGCCACGGGCGGTTATGGCAATGCCTTCTTCCTTTCCACCAATGCGATGGGTTGCAACGTGACGGCCGCCTTCCGGGCCTACAAGAAGGGTGCTGGCTTTGCGAATCCCTGCTACACGCAGATTCATCCCACCTGCATCCCGGTCAGCGGCGACCACCAGTCCAAGCTGACCCTGATGTCGGAGTCGCTCCGCAACGACGGACGTGTCTGGGTGCCCAAGAAGAAGGAGGATTGCGGCAAGAAGCCATCGGACATTCCGGAGGCGGATCGCGATTACTACCTGGAGCGCAAGTATCCCAGCTTCGGCAACCTCGCACCTCGCGACATTTCCTCGAGGGCGGCCAAGGAGGCTTGCGATGACGGCAGGGGCGTGGGTCCAGGTGGACTGGGCGTTTATCTGGATTTCGCCGACGCCATCAATCGTCTTGGAGAGAAGGCTGTCCGGGATCGTTACGGCAACCTTTTCGACATGTATGAGAAGATCACAGGGGACAATGCCTACAAGACCCCGATGCGGATCTTCCCGGCCGTTCATTACACCATGGGCGGCCTCTGGGTGGACTACAACCTGCAGACCACCATTCCGGGTTTGTTCTGCATCGGTGAGGCCAACTTCTCCGACCACGGGGCCAACCGCCTCGGTGCCAGTGCGCTGATGCAGGGACTGGCGGATGGGTATTTCGTCCTTCCCTACACGATTGGTCATTACTTTGCTTCCGAGAAGATCGAGAAGCCCTCGGTCGAGGATCCGGCCTTCAGGGAAGTTGAAGAGGCGGAGAACGAGCGCATCAAGACCTTCCTTTCCATCAACGGCACCCGCACCGTGATGAGCTTCCATCGTGAGCTCGGCAAGATCATGTGGGACAAGTGTGGCATGGCTCGCGACAAGAAGGGGCTTCGTGAAGCCATCAAGACCATCCCGGCCCTGCGCGAGGAATTCTGGGAGAACGTGCGCGTGCCCGGCAGTGGTGCCGAGTTGAACCAGACACTGGAGTATGCCGGACGTGTGGCGGATTTCCTCGAGTTCGGTGAGCTGATGTGCCATGACGCCCTCCATCGTGAGGAGTCCTGTGGCGGACACTTCCGGACCGAGCACCAGACACCGGATGGTGAGGCCAAGCGCAACGACGAGAAGTTCTCCTACGTGGCCGCCTGGGAGTTCAAGGGAGTCGGCAAGAAACCGAAGCTGTGGAAGGAGCCGCTGAAATACGATGAGGTCAAGATGACCACCCGGAGCTACAAGTAGAATCAACCCAAGGATATCGCATCATGAATCTGACATTGAGAGTCTGGAGACAGAACGGGCCTGAAGATCAAGGCGGGTTTGAGACCTATGAGGCACGGGACATCATCCCTGACATGTCCTTCCTGGAGATGCTGGACGTGGTCAACGAGGACCTCATTTCCAAGGGCAAGGACCCCATCGCCTTTGATTCCGACTGCCGTGAGGGCATCTGCGGAACCTGTTCCATGGTGATCAACGGCAATCCACACGGTGGCCAGAAGGGCACCACCGCCTGCCAGTTGCACATGCGTCACTTCAACGATGGCGATGTCATTGTCATCGAGCCATGGCGTGCCAAGGCCTTTCCTGTGTTGCGCGACCTGGTGACCGACCGCACGGCCTTCGACCGCATCATCGCGGCCGGTGGCTTTGTCGGGGTGAACACCGGAGGTGCGCCGGATGCGAACGCCCTGCCGATCTCCAAGGATGACTCGGACCTTGCGATGGATGCCGCCGCCTGTATTGGTTGTGGAGCCTGTGTGGCCGCCTGCAAGAACGCTTCCGCCATGCTCTTTGTGTCCGCCAAGGTGAGCCACCTCGGCATCCTTCCCCAAGGGCAGCCCGAGCGCGATCGCCGCGTCCTGAAGATGGTGGAGCAGATGGATGAGGAAGGGTTTGGAGGCTGCACCGTCACCGGTTCCTGCGAAGCCGCCTGCCCAAAGGAAATCGGCCTCCACTTCATCAATCGCCTCAACGCCGATTACCTCAAGGCCAACCTCTGCGGGAAGTAGCACAGGAGTAATTTTCTCTAATAGGAGGTAACAGAGTTTTGAGCTCTGCTACCTCTGTTTTTATGTAACTGGTCCCGACGAAGCTCATGCGAAGGGGGAACCTCAAAGGTAGGGCCCGTCGCTCCGCGCGGGCCTTTGCTGCGGACGGGGATTCAGAGTGTCCCTTTGCGATTGGAAACCAGGCTCGGGCGCTCACGGAGTGATCGCCCTACCAACGTAAGGAATGCTTGAGAATCTCAATCTGTGGCCTTTCTGAATCTGCGGGGAATCCATTCTGAATGAACTCACGCCAGACTCCACGTGTCCCGACGAAGCTCATGCGAAGGGGGAACCTCAAAGGTAGGGCCCGTCGCTCCG
>CAZKNW010000341.1:0-335 GCA_964554035.1 uncultured Verrucomicrobiota bacterium | reverse complement strand
CGCGGGCCTTTGCTGCGGACGTGGATTCAGAATGTCCCTTTGCGATTGGAAGCCAGGCTCGGGCGCTCACGGAGTGATCGCCCTACCAATGTGATGCATTGCTCTATCTTCGGCTCTTCTGCCTTATCCGCTACCGTCCCGCCACCACTGGGGTGCTCCTTTTCCCATCATGGCGGCCCCTCTAGTTTTTCGAGAGGGTGATGGCGATGGGGGAGACTGCTCCGGTCTTGAAGTGTTTCGCCAGCTGGATCTTCACGGAGGTGCCTTCGATCCTGTATTCGAGCGTGTTGCCCCGCTTGCTTTCCGGTTTGCCCATCTTTGCGAGGACCTGTTCC
>CAZKNW010000340.1:0-4893 GCA_964554035.1 uncultured Verrucomicrobiota bacterium | reverse complement strand
CGTCTGGCTGGAGAAGGGACAGACGCCACGCTTCATCTTTCCAAACGGCGCCTACGAGTCGCGGGCTTCCGTCATCAACCTGAACAAGCGTTACTGGGAGGAACTCGGTCACAAGAACAACAACATCGGTGTCAGCCGTACCGTCCTCCTCCAGAAGGGCAAGCTTCCCCACATTCGGATTTCCGAGATCAAGATCCACGGCCCCATTCAGGAGCCTCACGGAGGTGCGGAGGAAATCAGCGTGTTCGGCAAGGAAGGGTTCAGGGAAGACAAGGCACTGGAGCAACTGACTGCCTTTGGCGAACGGGCCTACCGGCGCCCCCTCAATGAGGAAGACCGCAAACAGATCACCCGGATTTACGAACGCCAACTGGCTGCCGCCGTAGAGCCACGGCAAGCCGCGCTGGACACCATCAAGATGATCCTTTGTTCCCCGTCCTTCCTCTACCTCAGCGAGATCACTCCCGAGAACGAGACGGAGCTCCGTCCTTACGACCTGGCATCACGACTGTCATACGCCCTATGGTCTGCGCCACCCGATGAGGAACTCCTGAAGACCGCCACCGATGGTTCCCTTTCAAAGGACACCATGCTCCTGAAGCAGGTGAACCGCATGCTGAACGACCCAAGGTCAAAACGCTTCGTGGAAGGCTTTCTCGACAGCTGGCTGGGGCTCCGCGATCTCGGAAGCCAGCCACCATCCCGCCAGGCGGCACGCTCCTACTATTCCGAGGATCTCCCCACCTCCATGAAGGAGGAGGCACGACGGTTCTTCACCCACCTGCTCCTGTCCGATGGTCCCGTCACCGATTTCCTTGATGCAGACTATACCTTTGTGGACAAGAAGCTCGCCAAGCTCTACAGCCTGCCGGAGAAGGACAGGTTGCGTCTTGCAGATGGCTTCCAGATGGTATCCTTGAAGGGCGTCCAGTCGCGGGGTGGCGTCCTGGGTATGGCCGGCGTCCTGACGGTCAGTGCCAACGGAGTCGAGACCTCTCCCGTCACACGAGGTGTCTGGATCGCCGAGAACATCCTTGGCACCCCTCCGCCTCCTCCACCGGATGAGGTTCCCCCTATCGAAACCGATGTCCGCGGAGCCAAGACCATCCGCGAGAAACTGGCGCAGCATCGCGATTCGAAGACCTGTGCCGAGTGTCATCGCCGGATCGATCCGTTGGGATTCCCTCTGGAAACCTACGATCCCATTGGACGCTTGCGCAGCACCTACAACAAGAAGCTCAAGATCGATCCATCAGGCGAGCTTCCCTCCGGCGAAACCTTCAAGGACTTCAATGAATTCAAGAAGGTATTATCCAAGCACCGGAGCGGACCCTTCACGCGACACCTGATCTCCAGCGTCCTGACCTACGCCACCGGTCGCCACATGGAGGCTCTCGACCAGTTCGAGATCGACGAGATCCATGAGCGGGTGAAGAAGGAAAACCTGGGTCTCCACACCCTTCTCGAAGCCTGTCTCACCAGCAAGATTGTCAGAAGCCGCTAGCTTACCTGCTCCCGTAGAATCACTTCGACGTGATGGAGTGATCAAATTCACATTCGATTCTACTTTCGTGATTTGGAGTGCGGCAACCCTCTGCCGCTTTGGCCTCGAGATACCACCTACTCTCGAAAGGTGGATCAAGGGATCGCAACGTGGAAAAGCTGGAGAGGGCTCCAGCACTCCAAAGAAGCCACTGCCATCAAAGCAACTGCTCCACCTGCGCCTGATGCCACCCTTCCAAGCTGAGCAGGTGCTCCAGCACCAACCCACAGGCCACCGCGTCATACAAGGCATCATGTGCCTCGAGGCCTGGACAGATCTCCTTCACTCGTCTCGTCAGTTCGAGCCGTGCTGTCAAATCCTCGAGTTTGTGTGAAGCTTCGTCTGGATAAGCCAACCGCGCCAGCCTGAGGGTATCGATCCATGGCCCCGGTTCGTGCATTGGCGTCGCCTGATGAATGATGTTTCGCTCCACGGAGGCATTGTGGGCCACCAGGGGCTGACCAAACCACCAGGGTTTCAGGTCCTCCCAGATCTCGTGGATCGTCGGCGCCTTGGCTATTTCATCCCGTCGCTTGTGATGATCACCTGGAGCCTTGGGATTGAAGGGGCGATCTCCGACACGAAGCAGGGACTCAAAGGATTCTTCCGGAACCAACTTCCCGTTGCGGAAACGCACCATCCCGATCTGCCACGGTTCATTGGGATGCCCCTCAACCACACCCGTGGTTTCGAAGTCAATAACGGTAAACGTGGCTTCCCTCGCCAGCATGATCAACTTGGGTCCGTAATGAAGACCTCATCCCCTTCCACGACGACACCAAAGCATCGAATGGTCGCCGCAGGAGGCGCCTGCACTGGAGACCCATCCTTGAGATTGAAGGTCCAGCCATGCAGCGGACACTCGACCACACACTTCTCCACCGAACCGCCACTCAAGGGGGCATAGGCGTGGGGACAGTCATTCTCAACCGCGAAGATTCCCTCCTCGGTGCGGAACACGGCCACATCCTTATTGCCATGCTTCACGACCTTGGCCTCATTGAGAGGAAGCTCGGACTGTCTGCCTACTGCTGTCTTCGACATGCGGGAGAGGGTGGGAAGGGATCCACGCTTTGGCAAGCGCGGCTAATTGGGTAGGGACCGTCGCTCCGCGCGGTCCATTGCTGCGGACGGAATCTCAGCACGCCCCTTGGCGAAAGTGGGCCAGGCCCGACGCTCACGGAGTGATCGCCCTACCGCAACAACTGCGGAACCGGATTCTCGACCCTGCCGTGGGGACGCTGTCCCTTGCCTTCCCGTCCGAGGTCCCCAATGTCTTCGCGTGCGGCTTCGGCCAGGGCCATGAGCTGTTGAACGACATCCGGATGCGAGGCGGCCAGATCCACGGACTCCCCCGGGTTGGTCACGACATCATAAAGGGCCATGGGGCGTTTGACGTCCCGTTCGCCGCGTGCGGTCCATTGGACCCGCAGCGGAAGGTGCAGTTTCCACTTTCCACTCCGGACCGCCTGCAACTGATCGGCCAGGTAATAGTAAAAGGCCACATGGGGCGACTTGGCGCCTGCCCTGCCAAGGACCAGATCGGAGATGTCCTTGCCATCGATGGGTTGTGAAGGCTGGAAGGATTCTCCGGAGAGCACGGCAAAGGTGGGCAGAAGATCCATGGTCGTGGTCAGCTCATCGCAGACCTTCCCTGCCTTGACCTTGCCGGGCCACCACATAATGCAGGGAACGCGCATGCCGCCTTCCGCGG
The DNA here is from genome assembly GCA_964554035.1 of uncultured Verrucomicrobiota bacterium. Taxonomy (GTDB): domain Bacteria; phylum Verrucomicrobiota; class Verrucomicrobiia; order Limisphaerales; family CAZKNW01; genus CAZKNW01. The sequence goes on along the minus strand of CAZKNW010000340.1, from coordinate 1,636 downwards.
TCGTGTAACCCCAGCCTCCCATGGGTAGGTTCAAACCCTGCGGTGGATTGCGCCGGGGTGCTCCATTGTCGGAAGTCCAGATGACAAGGGTATTCTCTGCCATCCCCTCTTCCTTGAGGACCTTCAGGATCTCGCCCATCGACCAGTCAAGCTCCTCAACGGAATCACCCCATGGACCATTCTTCGACCTGCCCTTGAAGGGACCACTGGCATAAGGCGTCCGTGTGCTCCCGGGCATGGCCTGCGGAATGTAGAGGAAAAAGGGTTTGTCGCGCTTCCTTTTGATGTAGTCGATTGATTCCTCAGTGTAACGCCTGGTCAGGTGGTCACGATCCACAGGTGCCTCAACCACCTTTTCATTCCGCATCAAGGGCAGATCCGGCCATGGCTGTCCCTCACGGGGTGTCATGTCATCGCTGTAGGGAATGCCAAAGAACTCATCGAAGCCCTGCCGTGTCGGCAGAAAGACCGGTTGATCTCCCAGATGCCACTTTCCAATGATGGCGGTCTCGTATCCCCGCTTCTTCATGACTTCGGCCACCGTTTCCTCCTTTGGATTCAGGCCATTGGCGGAGACAGGGCGGAGTACCCACCCATCGCCAGGGGTGTTCTGCATGGTCACCCTCCGCGGGTAGGAGCCCGTCATGATGCTTGCCCGCGATGGCGTGCAGACACCACTCGAAACATAGAAATGGGTAAACTTCGTTCCTTCCTCTGCCATCTTGTCCAGGTGAGGCGTTCGATGGAGCTTGCTGCCGAAGCAACCGACGTCGCCATAACCAAGGTTGTCACAGACCACCAGGATGATGTTGGGCTTCTGGGCAGCGGAGAGATTCAGCGCGATAAAAAGCGCTAGGAGGAAACAGAATCGGGACATGCGAAGGTGATAGCCTCTGCCGCCCCTTTTGGGAATAGAAGATCGGTCGGATCTGCCGGATCATTCCGATCCTTCCAAAGAAACCCATTTGACAACAGACCAGTCGGTCGGTATTGGTTTTCAAACAACGACATGAGTCCAGTCAAAGCCCCAGAAGAAACCCGTGCCCGCATCCTGAAGGTTGCTTTCAATGAGTTTTACCGGAACGGCTTTCAGGCTGGCAGCCTGAACCGGATCGTGGAGGCGGCCACGACTACCAAGGGCGGCCTGTTTCATCACTTCAAGGGAAAGAAGGAGCTGGGCTATGCCGTCGTGGACGAGATCCACTTCGGCTACGTGGAGGAACGCTGGATCAAGCCCCTGGGAGCATCCGACGATCCCATTCTGACCATCCAGAAGATCATGGCAAATTACAAATGTGAGGCAGAATCCGGCGATTACCATTCAATTGTGGATGGTTGCCCACTGAACAACATCGCACAGGAGATGGCCGCCTTGGATGAAGGGTTCCGCACCCGCATCGAGCGAATTTTTCGCGCCTGGCGTCAGGCCCTGGCGGATGCGCTGAGCCATGGGCAGGAGACCGGACATGTTAAAAAAGACCTCAATACCGAACATGCCGCCGCCTTCATCGTGGCATCGCTGGAAGGCATGGTAGGTGCCATCAAGAACTCCCGCTCCCTCGAACTCATGGACCAGCTGGGCAAGGGATTCATGCAATACCTCGAGACACTCCGGTCATAAAATTTTTTTGACCCC
>CAZKNW010000339.1:0-4899 GCA_964554035.1 uncultured Verrucomicrobiota bacterium | reverse complement strand
CCCGCCCTATCCAGCTCCTGCGGAAGCTTCCGGGTTTCCTCCTTGAGGTATCGCCATGTGTCCGGCCTCGTGATCTGCGAGTCGAAACCCTCAGGCTCCCACTGTTCCCGGGAGGCCAACTGATCCACACCCGCCTTCAGGCCCTCCACCCGACGGGCGGCATCCAGTTTTTCAAGGTCGTTCCCAAGCTGCTTGAGCGCATCATTTGCCTCGGCACTCTTCCCGGTCGCCGAGGTGGCGGCCCGCATCGCCTGCATGGCACGAGCCGCCTTGGTGAGGTCCCGTGCGTACTGGGCATTGGGATCCCGGGTTGCTTCCTCGAGATCCGCCCGGTCCTTGAGCTGGTCCATGGCCGCCTGCCACCGGAGTCCGGTTTCCTCACGCAGTTCCGTCGCCCGATCCCTCTTGCGGGCATCGGGTTCCCTTCCCTTTTCAATATCCTCCTGAACACGCTTCTCGGCCGAGGCAAGTTCCTTCAGCGAACGGATCATCCTTTCCATCTCACGCCCGTCGACATCCGCCATGCGGTTCAATGCGCCACGCCCATTTTCGGCCTGCCTTCTCAGGTCGTTGGCCAGGTAACCCGTTTCCTTGAGCGAATTCACCGCCCCACGCCTCAGGTATTCCGAGCGTTCCATAATGTCCTCCTCGACTCCGCCTTTCCGGATCACTCCTTCGAGTGACTCGCGTGTCTGTGTCAGCTGGGTCTTCGCCTTGTCCGCCCGCTTGGCCCAGCCACGGTTCTCGATCGACTCACCCAGGTCCTTGAGCATCTCCTCCGCCATCTCCACCTCGCGCATGGCTCCCATCTGTCTCCTGGCAAGCCTTTCGGCGGCCAACTCATCACCGCCTTCGAATTGGGTCTTGGCATCGCGGTTGAGAGTCTCCTGGGCCTGCGCGATGTATTGAAGATTGTTCTGCAACGAGGTTGCAAGGGCCGCATCGTTGAGCTCCCGAAGGGCCTTGTTCAGGGTCTCGAGATTCTTTCCCATGTCCCGGGCGGCAGCCTGCATGTCCTTGGAAAGGCTCTGCCGCTGCCGTTTCTCAGCGTCCAGCGACATCCGCTGTGTCTTGGACTGGAGTTCAGGCAGGATCCCCCTTCGCATCCGGCTCATCACTTCACCGGCCAGCAGGAGGTCCTCGGTCTCATGACCCAGCTCGGAGATCGGCAACACCTGCTTCAGGGCTTCCTGCGAGGCTTCGAAACGGTTCTCAAGATCCTTCAGCGCCCCGGCCGCCGCGAGCAGTTGCGCCTTGCCCTCGCCATCACCCGGGTTCTCCACCGCCGCATCAAGCTTCTTCTGGTCGAACACTTCCTTCACCCGTTGCCCGGCCTCTTCAAGTGCCTCCACGGTCAACTGCAATTCCTTGCGGGCGGCAATGATCTTCTTGATGTCGTCATTGAAGCCAGGCGTGCTCACCTGCAGCGAGATGGTCTGGGATTCCCCCCGGTTTCCAACCAGGTCGAAGGCCACCAGTTTCAGGTCCACCTGGTCGCCGGGATTCACCCGGAACGACAACAGATCAAGCGGAAAGGCGAAGGAGACCTCGTTGGTCTCGACGTCCACCAGTGAGGTGGGAATCCACGGACCTCCGTTGACACGCAGGTTCTGGGTGACGTTCGTCAGGCCCAGGTCATCCGAGGCACCACCTCCCACCTCGACAATCGCATCCGGTTGAAGGATATCGTTGTTGTGTGGTTTCGTGAGCGACACCCGTGGCGCCAGGTCCGACAGGGCACGGATCTCATAGTTGGGTGAAAAGCGGTTGTCGAAACCCGTCTCGGCGGAAACGAGATCCACCTTGTAGGTGGCGTTGTCGAGGATCTTCAGCCGGGCCGCCAGCTCGGGCCCATCGATGACAAGGTCGACGCGGTTGGTGGTCCCGTCGTCGGTGGCCACCACCAGCGCTGCCGCACTCACCTTCTGGTTCACCTTGATCCGAAGCTCCACTTCCGACTCCTTCAGCGCCGAGATATCGCCCGACTCGGCCTCCTCGGTCTTTTCCTCCAGCCGGGTGTAGGCGGGATAGCGGTAGGTCTTGGTAAAGGAGGTCACGCCCGGACGATTGCGGGTCTGAAACTCGTAATAGGCGGTCTGGGCATCGCCCGCACGGATGCGGAAGCGGATCTTGTCCGACCGCGCCGGGATGCCGGCCGAGAACTGCCGTTCGCCCACCTTGCTCATGCTGCTGCGGTCCCCCTTCTGGTCTCCCCCGACAAAATCGGTCTCGATGAAGGCCTGGTCGGCACCGGAACCTCCCAGTTCCACCAGCACATTCACGGTGTCTCCGTAAGGAACCCTTGACTGCGTGAGGTCCGGTTCCAGAACCTTGATCTGAACCGAAGAGACACGCTCGAGGTTCATCATCGGGGCCATCGACCTCGCAAGGGACACATGCATGGAAAGCCCCGGGATCATCAGCAGGCCGACCACGACCAGGACCACGACGGCGGCCCCGGTGAGTTGCCGGGAAAGCAGCCTCGTGGGCAACAGGCGGTCCACGTTCAGGTTCGAGACGCGTGAAGCCACATCCTTCTGGAGAAACCTGCGAAAGACCTCCGAATCCCAGACTTCACCCGCCTTGTCCTGGGAAAGCTCGACAGCACTGATGAGATCCTCCCTGAGATCCGGACTGGCCTGCTCCATCATCCTTGCCAGCCCCCTGGCATCCGGACTCTTGACCAGAGGCCGCAGGCAATGCACCCAGAGCACCACGGCAGTTGCGGCATAGACGGCGCCGCTGATGAGCCAGCGGGTCCGGTCCTCGAGGAGGAGAAAACGATCCAGAAGGCTGGCAACGATCATTCCGGCCAGCAGGACCACAACGCCTTCACAGCAGCCACGGAGGACCACCATGCTGCGCCAGCGGGCGCCGAAGGCATGAAGCTTGTTGAATACGGCGGTTTCAGGATTCACGACAAAAGGGGGCTTTGGTCAACGGGCAAGAATATGCCGGATCCCCAAGAAAAGAAAAGAGCAGGAAATGCCCTTTCGAAACCTCCTGGACACTCTGAAATAGAGCCACTCCGGCAGCCCGTTTCGAAAGCTTCAAAGCTCCAGGGATTCCCCGGGGCCAATCAGCTTCACCTGAACCTTGGGATAGGTCTCTTCGATCGTCTTTTTGAACCAGGCAACCGAATCACTCTCCCCGTGGGTCAAAATCACCGTCTTTGGGTCCACCCTGCCAACAAAGTCGACCAGCTCATCGCGGTTCGCATGGGCCGTCAGGTCAAACTCCCTGAGATGACAGCGACGGGTCAACTCGCCGGCCGAGCCGCTGAAGACGAAGGTTTCTCCCTGCTCCGCCGCACGAAGCTTCCCTGCCGGAGAATCCGGATCCGCATATCCCACGAAGAAGATGCTCTGATCCTCCTCGCCAATCATCCGGGCCGCCAGGTCATGGGCCGTGGTGCCATCGGTCATCATCCCTGCCGTGATGACAAACAGGCGCCCTCCACGCAGCTTCATCTTCTCTGCCTCCTTCTTGCTGAGAACGATGAGATTGAGGGCCTCACGAAGCTGGAGGTTGGTGTGGTTACGGTTGGCCCTGTGGGCCTGGAGGTCGTAAATTTCGGTGAAGACCTTGCCCAATCCACCAATGTAGACTGGCTGCCTGCGAAGTTTTCCGTCATCCATCATCAGGGCCAGCGTCGCAAGGATCTCCTGGGTGCGACCGAGCGCGAAGGTCGGAATCAGGACACAGCCATTTCCTTCAAGCGCCGTGCGCACGGCATCGGCGAATTCCTTCATCTCCGCCTTGCGGCTGTAGCCTTCCGGAACCTCCACCATGCCGCGGGTGGTCTCCATGATCAGCACGTCGGCCTTCACGTCTTCAAAGCGCGCACCCCTCAGGAGGGTCTGATCACTGAAACAGACATCGCCGGTGTAGAAGACCGTCTCCTTCTGCCCGCGAACCATGATGCCGGCCGAACCGAGCGCATGCCCCGCATCGAAGAACTCCAGCGTTGGTGACACACCCTTCGGCCTGTCAAAGGCCGCCCACTCGATCTCCTGGTTGTAGCGGAAGCCCTGGAAGATCGGAGCCATCTCGTCCACCTCCTGATGGGTGAAGAGTGGATATTCCTCGATGCCCTGTTCCTCCCGCTGCCGCTTCATCACGTTCACGGAGTTATGGAGCACCCGTTCCACGATGAAATAGGAAAGCTCGGTCATCAGCACGTGGGCCTCCGGAAAGTGCTTCACCGCGACGGGCAGCGAACCCACATGGTCATGATGGCAATGGCTGAGCGCGATCGCATCCAGCTCCTGGTCCTTGATGAGCTTGTAGAGGGGTATGCCTTCGTTCCCATCCCGCTTGGGGTGGGTTCCGGCGTCCATGAGCAACCGGAAGCCATCGATCTCAAGATGCCATGCACTGGCGCCGATCTCGGTGTCCGGATTGAGGTTGGTGATCTTCAATAGCTTGGGTCCTGGCTTAAATTGAAACCGGAAAAAGCTCCGGTTGAGTGGTGTCCCAAAAGGGGGCCCTCCTTGAACGGCAGGGACCGAAAATTTATTGACACCTAATTTTGAATAATCCCTTAGATGGCGTGTCTCACCATGAAGTAAGTTGATTTGGTTGCTAAGATAGGGAGCGGGAAGCGAGGCGCGTCGGCCTCCTTCCCGCTTTCCTATTTCTTCAAAGGCATTCCTTCCAGAAAAATCTTTCCAGAAACGAGGCTTAACTGGCCTGATTCTGGAACTTCCTGCCCCCCAGAAACACACAGGGAGATCGTGCTTGCCTTGATTTCCCGGCAAGCCCCAGTTCGCTGGAATCATGCGTCTCCTGAAACTTTCCCTGTTGTTGGGTTTCTGTCTCAATCTCCATGCCTTGGACAGGCCCAACGTCCTTTTCATCGCAGTCGACGACATCAACGCCTGGGTGGGCGTCTTCGGG
>CAZKNW010000338.1:0-4912 GCA_964554035.1 uncultured Verrucomicrobiota bacterium | reverse complement strand
GCCTGTGCTGCGGACGGTGTAACAATGCCGGTGGTGCGCTGGCAAACCAAGCTCAGGCGCTCACGGAGTGATCGTTCTACCTTTATGGGTGATGTACACATGCCTTTGGTTATCGGGGCCTCTCACTTCATTTCGGCTGGTTTTCACACAGCCTGTCCAGGCGGTTCCCGTCACAGCTTCGAAAAAGTTTGAAAGAATCAGTTATCTGGCTTCGATTCTACAAGATGCCCAACACACCTTGCATCCTGTCTGTCTGCCTGGCTGTTCTATTGACTGGCCAGGGTGCCAGCGCAGACGAATTTGCCTGGCAACAGACCTCGCCTTACGTCGCTCCCGACTTCGAAACCTACTTTCCCGACGACAAGGAAGGCGGTGAAAAGCTGGACCAGCTCTGGAGGTCCCGCCACAAGGATGAGGTGGAGGACGAGGAAATCCTCTCCACGGTCAGGAACGGACTCCGCCACACGACCCAACACCGCACCTCCATCCTCCGGTGGGTTGGCAACAAATACATCTGGAACCGGTCCCCACAGAATCCCGAGGCGATCGAGATCATGTATCACGCTGCGGACTTCAGCGGCGAGCGCGCCGATCCCTATGGCACCCGCCACTACGCTGTCTATTTCGGTCTTTCCGTGGTCCAGGAGAAGAGCCCTGCCATCCTGAAGACACTGGTAGCGCTCTGCATGCGGGTCGACGATCCCAACGATCTCAGCCGTGTCGCGTGGGGGGCAAGATCTCAAAGGGTCGAACTGCTCGATTACCTGCAGCCCTACCTCCAGTCCGAGGATGCCGCGACTGTCGAGAAGGCCGGGGTTTGTGAAAAGATCTTCAAGGGAGAGCTGCAGGCCTTTGCCTGGGCGGCGGCACAGGCAAAGAAGAAGGCCGAGGAGGAATTCTCAGATCGCTTACCCGAGATCCGGATGACCCTTTCCAAAGGCGATAGCGAGGAGCGCCTTACCACGCTTCATCTCATCATGCGCCATCGACTGGCCCTTATCATGGAGGATGACTTCCTGCCCGCCTTTGAGTCGTGCGCAGAAGATCCGGATTCGCGGGTAAGAAAGTTGGTGGCCACCGTCGTCGGGTCGCGATGGATCTGGGAAGCCAAGGAGCAGAACGCGACGGCGGTTGAGCTGATGATGTCCCTCTCCAGGGACGAGGATCGATCCACCCGTTACAACGCTGTCTACTTTGGACTGTCCACCGTTCGGAAGAAAAGCCTGGCCGTGGTGCGAAGGTTGATCGAACTGGCCGTGAACGACTTGAATTCAGACCTGTTGGGGCGTGTTCAATGGAGCCTGCGGCAGGACCATGAAACGGCTGAACCCATACTCGATGAACTGCTCCAGTCGGCACCGGTCGACGCCTCCGAAAGGGCAAAGGCCGCCTACCAGTTCATTCTGGGAAAGAGCGTCAAGGAATGACGCCCCATCCGCCGGTCACTTCTTCTTCATGAACTGGGCGACGACCACCGCCGCCACAAAGATCCCGAAGGCGCCCATGGCAACAGGCCCCTTGGAATAGATCGCGTAGAGGGATCCGGTTCCGGCCGCGGCAATGGCGACACCCATGCCGATGTTCATGGCGATGCGCTTGTTGCCCTTGAGGATGTTGTCCCCAAGCAGCGCCTTGTTGTTCATCATCATGAAGAAGGTCACATAGGCGATCGGAAGCAGCACCATGCCGAAGACACTGGTCGGGACAGCAAGGTAGAACTTGGCGCTGGCATTGCTCCAAAGGAACAGGAACCCGAGCGAACCGGTCACGCCCGGCAGGTAGGAACCGATTCGGTGAATCACACCCTTGGGTTCAACGCCCATCGCCTCACAAAGGGTGAATCCGTTGATCAGCATCAGGATGATGATGGTGGAAACCGCCATGCCGATGACGCCAATCCCGAATACAAACTGGGCGACACCCGGTCCGGTCAGGTTCTCAAGGGATCCAGCAAGGGCACCCGAGTCACGATTGACCAGCATGGCGGCCAACTGACGGTCCTGAACAGGAAGATTCATGCTCGCGGCAACGACTGCATCCCCGTCCATCGACGAAACATCCGTACCATCCGCTGCCATCCGCTTCTTCAGGAATCCTGTGTATTCGCCCATGTACTTGGGCGTCATCTCAGTAGGGGCGCCCTCTCCCGTCAGTCCCGTGTCATACTTGCCGTGGAACTGGGAGGCGGCTGCGATGACCACGCAGGAGGTGGCAATCAGGAAGGGAACAAACAAACCGGTGGACAGATCGAAGGCGGCCAGGCCACGGAAATCCTTGTCCCATCCGCGCTTCAGCATGGAGTAAGGCAGGAGGAAGGTCATGTTGATGCCCACCGCAGTGGCGGCGGCAGCGATCATCTTCTCTCGCTGGAGATCCACGATCAGGCTGGTCCAGAAGCCGGGATTGCCGGACTGATGGATGATGTCCGTAAAGGCATCCGCCGGAGCGTTCATCAGAGAAAGATTGGGGATGAAGTTCACCAGAATTTCACCCCATGGAAGCCCATCTCCCTTGACAGAAAGCGCAACGACGACGCCAAAAAACGAGAGGACAACGATGCCCACCATGACCTTGAGTATGATCTCGAACAGCTTGATCCCCCAACCACCCGAGTCATAGAACCAGATCACCACACCCGCCACGAGGAAGAGCAGGACGGCGCAGAGGGCGTCGCTGCCCTGAAGGATGCCCAGGTTCTGCTGTATGGCGGCGGTGCCCAGCGAGAACTGCGGCATGGCCCAAACCAGGTTCGCCATCATCGAGGCGATCAACCAGCCCCAGCCCAACACAGGATTCACGTGCTTGTTGATGGCCCGGAAGGGCTTCTCCCCGGTGGAAAGGGTGACGTAGGCGATGGCCGAAAGCATCAGGATGCCCAGGATCATCATGATCGGCTGCAGCCACATGAACTGATAGCCCCCGATGACACCCAGGTAAAGACTGCCGGCCAACGATCCACCTCCGAGGGTGATGGCGCTCTGGAGCCATCCTGGACCGGAAAGCCTGGTGTAGGCCTTGACGACCTCAAACCCACCCTTTTTCTTCGCGTCGAGAATCAAATCCCTGTCCGCCTGGATCTTCGCCTGTTCTTCGCTCATGTACTTGGTTCTTTCGGTGTCGCTGGAGGGCACACCTCGCGTGGAAGTGGCCCGGTGAGAGAATGCCGCGGAGTCTGCCCTAGCCCCCTCTCCAGTCCAACCCATTTTTGAATATCGCGCCTATCCATGAAGATTCTGCGTAAATCGGTTGCTGCCCCTCCCTCTCAGGGAACATTGACATTCCCCCCGGCCATCCACACATCATCGGCCGTCATGCGTTGTACCGTCATTCTCATCTTCCTGTGCGTCCTTTCCAGCAGTCAGGCCGATTTTCCGGGATCGATGCAGACGATGCGCTATGACGAGCCTCCGATCGACTACGGCAAGGATGGCTTTGGCGGTCCGGTCGTCGCACTGCAGGAGAAGCTCATCAGTGGCGAGGTGGTCCTCGAGTTTGATCCAAAATTTGGCTACCTGCCCTCATTCCTCAAGGCCCTGAACATTCCCGAGTCCTCACAGCTGCTGGTCTTCTCCAAGACCTCCCTCCACCGACAGCTCATCAGCACCAACACCCCCAGGGCCGTCTACTTCAATGACGACGTCTACGTGGGCTGGACGCAGGGAGGGACCCTTCTGGAGATCTCATCAGCCGACCCGAAGAACGGGGGGGTCTTCCACGTGGTGGAACAGCACAAGACCGAACGCCCGATGATTCTCCCGAGCAACCGCTGCTTTGAATGCCATGTCGGCTCCAAGTCGATGGGGGTTCCGGGCCACATGGTGCGTTCCTTCTACAACCTCGAGAACGGGTGGCCCGAGGATTCCAGCGGCTATCCAAGGATCAGCCATCGAGCGGAATTCGAGGAACGCTGGGGCGGCTGGTACATCACCGGCAAGATGGAGAACAACCCTACCCGCGCCAACCTCCCAACCGCCGCATCGGTCCTGCAACGCAAGGAGGATCCCGATTTCCTGCAGAACCTGGAGAGCCTGGACCGATTCATTGAGACGGACCGCTATCTCACAAAAGGCAGCGACATGGTGGCCATGATGGTGCTGGAACATCAGACTCACATGCACAATTTCATCACCCGGATGAACTACGAGGCCCGGACCTTCCTCGCACAGTATGGTCACCTGCGCTACCTGAAGAGTCCCATCGACTATTTCGTCGCCTATATCCTCTTTGCCGAGGAGGAGGAACTCCCCGGCAGCGTCCTTGGGAATCCGGACTACCAGGCCTGGTTTGAGAAGCAGGGCCCCGTGGACAGCAAGGGGCGCTCGCTCAGGCAGTTCAACCTGGAAAGCCGCCTTTTCGAGTATCCCTGCAGCTTCCTCGTATATTCCGAGGCCTTCCAGGAAATGGAACCCAAGCTCAAGGAACTCGTGCTTCAAAGGATGTGGGATGTCCTCAATGGTGACGAGATGAAGGAGCCCTTCTCGAACATTCCCAAAAGCCGACGCCGCGCCATCGCCGAGATCCTCGTCGAGACGTTGCCTGATCTGCCGGACTATTGGAAACTCGAGGAGGAAAGGGCCGCAGAAGGTGCGGATTGACGCCTGTCCGGCACCCGTTTTCCAAGCCATGCCAACGCGCACCTGGCCGGGGGCGGAATCAACGAGAGAGCTTGCCCTTCCGCCTCCACTTGCAATCGCGACGGTACCGGGAGCCGGACGGTTCGCCTGCCGCTGAAACCCACGCCCTATCTCCTCCGACGTGAGCGACGGCTCCTGCGCTTTTCCTGTTTCGGAGCCTGTTCCTTCTTCGCAGGTCCTTCATCCCTCCGGGGATGGCGTTCACTTCGCTTCTGGGAGCTTCGCCCCTTGTTTCCTCCAGGCAGGCTCGCCAGCTGGAAGTCCACGAGCGCCGGGCG
>CAZKNW010000337.1:0-4933 GCA_964554035.1 uncultured Verrucomicrobiota bacterium | reverse complement strand
CGTCCTTGTCGGTGTTGGCGAACTCGACCCTGTAGCCTCCGGCAAGGTAGGCATTCACATACAGGCGGTCCAACAGTTCGGACGGCCTGGCGCCGCTCTGGTCGTTGCTGATGTTCATGACGTTCCGTGAATCGGAAACAAGGGAGTAACTTCCGCCTGGAAGGTGCATTTCGACCGAAACAAAAGGTTCGCTGTATTGCCCGAACTTCGGAAAGTTGGGAAAATTGTCTCCTGTTGAGGTGTCGTAGACAATCCGCCCCGTGATGGTATCGCCAGATTGAACTCCGGGGACGGGACCGGATTGAACTCCTGTAATGACCGCCTCAAACTGGACGGTGACGAGGTCGGCATGGGAGTTGGAGGTGAAGAGAAAGGCCGCTGCCGTTGTCACGACGGACAGGGCAAGCCTTCGACAGCAGGACAGATGGGTTTTGAACGATTTCATGGATTTTTGATTTTATGGGGACTCTCAATTTTCAAGGTGTTTCGATCTCATACCGACAACACCTGTTCCTCTTCTGCTATCCCTTACTTCCCGGAAGGTTACACTCAAATCATCCTCATCTCCCGGGAACACCTCTTTTCCCTTGGGGCCTGTAACCTTGGCTGAAAAACGGGTTAGTACAAGTGGGCCACCATCATGCCCATACGCATCGCAGGTTTGACGTCTCCGGTAGAGTCCGGTCAAATCAAGGGCGATGGGACGCTGTTTGAACTCCTGCCAAGAATGGACGGCACCTTCACCAAACCCTGCCTGAACTGTGGGAGCCCACCCGACCCGGGCTCCCCGCTCGGACTTTGCACAAGGTGCCTCACCGAACGCCTCCTGGATCCCGAAGAAACGCACTCCCATGATCATCCTGTTTCGCGATCCGGCTCCTCCACCGGCCTGAAGAAGATCGCCTCAGGAGGGATGGGCGCCATTCTTGAGGTCAATGACGCGGTGTTCGAAAGGAAGCTGGCCATGAAGCTGATGCACCAGACCGATCGGCAGGCGGGGACGTCCATGGAACGTTTCCATCGGGAGGCCCGGATCCTCGCCCAGCTCGAGCACCCGAACATTGTGCCTGTTCACGACATGGGCGTGAACGAAGAGGGGCTCCCATACTACACCATGAAGCTGGTGAGAGGGCAGAATCTGGCCGACATCATCCGGAAGATCATGGAGGGCGATGCATCCACCATCGAACAGTATCCTTTGACCAATCTGCTGGGTATCCTTCTCAAGATCTGCGACGCGGTTGGGTTTGCCCACTCCAAAGGGGTAATCCACCGCGATCTGAAACCTGCCAACATCATGGTCGGGGAATTTGGAGAGGTTCTCCTGATGGACTGGGGCGTGGCCAAATTCATGACCGAAGATGAAGTGCCAGAATCCGGGCTGAATATATCATCCTCCTCACCAGACCTCACCCATGAAGGGACGGTCCTGGGCACACCCCATTTCATGTCTCCTGAGCAGGCCCGTGGCGAGTTGCAGTCCGTCAACGAAAGGTCCGACATCTATTCACTGGGAGCAATTCTCTATCAGATCCTGACCCTTCGTCCCCCTGTGCAGGGAAGCAGTGTCGAGGAGATCCTGGAGAAGATCCAGACAGGTTCATTTGAGCCGCCCTCTTCGCCTGACCTGCAGTGGATTCCATCGTCGGAACCGGATTCTGGTGTCCCTCAAAAAACGGTTTCCCTACCCCACTGCCCCTCCGGAAGGGTGCCCTCCGGACTTGCCGCCATTGCCATGAAGGCGCTCTCAGGCAGCCCAGCCGACCGATATGCATCCGCAGGTGACCTGGCCGCCGACATACGGTCCCACCGGAGCGGCTATGCCACCTCGGCGGAATCGATCGGATCCCTTGGACTGCTCTGGATGATGATCAAGCGACACAGGGCCGCCAGCTTGTCACTCGCGGTTCTGTTTCTTGTCTCCACCATTTTCATGCTGAAGCTCATTGAGAGTGAACGGAGGGCAAATGAGAACGCAACATCCGCCGCCGACCAGGCCACGCGGTCCAAGAAGGCCGAACTCAGGGCTGTCTGGGAAAGCGAGAAGCGCCTCGCTGCCCTCGCCGAGGCAAATCTCGCAAGGGCCTCGGACGACATCCTCGGCTTCCGCAACCACGATGCGCTGGAAAACCTCAGGAAGATTCCCGAGAACCTTCGGGGGCAGGAGTGGCATTACCTGATGCGGCAAGTCGATTCCTCAATGGCAACCATATCCGTCCCTCCCAAAGCCGGTCAGCTCAGGCACATCGTGGCGGTTCCAGACGAGGAAGGAGCATTCTACCACATCACACATTGGGGACTTCTCGGAATGACCAAGATCGGTGAAACCACCCGGCGCGAAAGGAAGACGGGAATCCTGGGTGCCAATCGACTCGCCGTTTCTCTCGATGGCCAAACCATCGCCGTCTCGTCCTCGAGGGACGGTAGAATCCACTTCCTTGATGCGGGCTCGTTCAAGACTCAGTCGGTGTTGGAGACTCGCTCGGACGCCAATATCGAGATCGCCTTCGCGGCGAGCGGGGAACTGGTGGTCCTACCGAAGGACAGCAACATCATCCAACTCTGGGACCCGGCCACCCAAACCAGGCGCCTCACCCTGGAACCGGAAAGGGTGGAATGGATTGCAGTCACCAGAAAGGGAGACCGGCTGATCAACGCCGCAACAGATGTTTCGGTCTACTCCCTTTCTGATGGAAAACTGATCTCCCGTCATCGAAGGGACAGTGGCCTGCTGGCCATGAGCAGCTTTGCGGTCGGTCCGGCAGGCAGAAGGATAGCACTTTGCGATTTCAGGGGACGGGTTGTCGTTGAAAGCATCTTTGAACGTGGAAAGCGCCCCGCCCCTCCCCAGCGTCGGCTGTCGGTCGGAAACGGCAGCATTTCCTCCATCTCGTTCACCCCCAATGGCCGCCAGCTCATCGCTCTGAATCGGGGCATGAGGAGCCACGACGGGCGCTATTCTCCCACCGTCCACATTGTCGATATTGCCACAGGAAACATCACCCGAAGCTTTCTCGGGGCGACGTGGGACAGCAGCGGGCTGACCCTCGACAGTTCTGGAAGATTCTTTGCCGTCAATGGTCTGGAGGGAGGAAAGATATGGAAAGGGGTGCCTGCCCCCCAAGACCAGCAATGGCGCTTCATCGGTTCCGACCACGGCGTGAGTTTCTCCACGACAGGTCGGGAAATCCTCGCCCATACGCCGAGTGGAAGGGATTTGAGCATCGCCCGGATCCACAGCCGCGGCAAGGTCGTCCATGATCCGTTCATCCAGGACGTCAGGTCACCCATCATCGAGGCCAGCCACGACAGGAAACTCTTTGCCATCAAGCCCGACCACAAAATCTGCCGGGTGGACGTTTTCGAATGGCAGGGAGACCACCCGAAGAAAAAGGTTTCCATTACCTTCGATCACCCCCCCAGGTCACTCCGCTTGTCGCCCGACAATCAGCATCTGGTCGTCGTTCCCTCCCCGTCCACGGCCATGGCCGTGGTTTATGCCCTCTCTAGTCAGAAACCCGTTGATCACTCGCACTCCGAAGAAATCCAAAGCGTCAATGATGCGAATTTTGTCAGCAATTCAAGACTGATGATCCAATTCAACCATTCGCGTCAGCCATCGTCCATGAGGGGTGAATGGGTGGGACTCTGGGACTTCGAGACATCCCGGCTGATCAAGGCACGCCAGCACAACTTCACCATCAACCGATCCTCCCTTTCCCCCGACGGGAAGGTGCTGGCCACGGCCTGTTCAGACAAGAAGGTCCGACTGTTCGAAGCCGACACCTTGGAGCCGGTCGCAACCGTCCGCACCCATGACCTGGATGTCATTTCCGTGGAATGGAGTCCGGACGGGAAAGAGCTGGCGACCTCCTCCCTGGATCTGACGATCCGTTTCTGGGATGCCGAAACCATGAGGATGAACCGGGAGTTCAACAACCTGCCCCGCCCGGCTCACCATCTCGGTTACAGCCCACCAGGGGATCGTTTCGCCGCCATCTGCAGGAACAACTACGTCACGATATGGAAATTGGAGGCAGAATCATCGGCCAAGGGTGAAAAGGCCTTCTCCTACTCGAGGTAAGCCAATCGCTCTCAGCAACATCGGAGGGGCCATGGTTCAGCCTGTCCGCCTCCGGGAAAGAGTGGGGGGGCTCCTTTTTTTTTCAGACAGGCTCTTGGGCGAATGACGAGGACGCGATGAAGCTGTAACCTTTCATCCAAGTTGGGATAGAACCCTTCAACCTGACACGCCCCATTGTCGGCAATGGGTGGACGCAACCATCAAGTTTCGGTTGAATTCCATCACGTGCGATGCCTTTCGAAACCTGAAGAGAATGGATGACACCATCACCCAGCCCTGCCTGAACTGCGGAAACCCTCCTGATCCGAGCTCCCCGATCGGTCTCTGCTCCAGATGTCTCGCCCAAAGACTCCTTGAAGACCCCGGCATGGCGGAAATCAGTTTGGACGAGGATCCCCTGACGGAAACGAGGATCAGCAGTCCGAAGCGTCAGCGCATTGCTGAAGGGGGCATGGGCACGATCTTTGAAATGCAGGACGGCACCCTCGGGCGCAAGCTCGCCATGAAGAGGATGCATGAAAGAGGGGGCTTCGACGAAGCGGCGAGGCAAAGGTTTCAACGTGAGGCAAAGGTCCTTGCCCTGCTGGAGCACCCCAACATCATTCCCATCCACGAACTGGGCACGGATGAAGACGGTATTCCCTACTACACCATGAAGCTTGTTCGTGGGCAGGATCTGGGAGACATCCTCGAAACCCTGCGCAAGGAAGATCCGGACGCTGTTTCCAGATACGGAATGGATCGGTTGCTCGGCATCTTCCTGAAGGTGTGCGACGCGGTTGCCTTTGCCCATTCAAAGGGGGTGATCCATCGCGACCTGAAACCGGCCAACATCATGGTCGGGGAATT
>CAZKNW010000336.1:0-4936 GCA_964554035.1 uncultured Verrucomicrobiota bacterium | reverse complement strand
TCCCGTCTGCCAGTTACGGGAGCGTCTCGCTCCCATTCGGTGAGTTTTCACACAGTCTGTTAAGGTTGGACTCCAACCAACCGAACTCACTCTCTAAAGACTCCAGCCCTTCCTGTAGCGGTGCTGCAGGAACTCGTCCGCCTCGGGAGCGTTGGTGGCCACCAGGTTCCGGGCATCCCAGTCGAGCGGTTTCTGGATGCGGTGACTGACGTTGCCCAGGAGGACATTCTCCGTCAGTGCGGCACCGTATTCGAAGTTACAGGTGGTGGATGCACCCGTCTTGCAGGCCTGGATCCATTCGGCGTGATGACCGATGGAATCCGGAATGAAGGGCTCGGGTGGCGTATGATCCTCGAAGCGGTTCTTGGGAAGAAGGACATGCCTGTTGTAGTCGGCAAGGAGCAATCCCTTTTCTCCCACGAACAACACGCCATTCCCCCACTTGGGAAGGATGCCCTCGTCGAAATGGGGCGGACGCCTTTTGCCCTGATACCAGATCATCGTCACAGCGGGCAGACTTCCCCTTTCCGGAAAGCGGTAGGTCACCTCCTGCCAGATCGGCGGCCCCTGCGAATGGGGCACAGGTCCACGACTCTCAACGCGGAACGGATGCCCAAGTGAAAGCGCCCAGTGCGGAAGGTCCATGTAGTGGCAGCCAAAATCGGCCAGCGTTCCACCACCGAAGTGCCACCAGTCACGCCAGGTCTTGGGCAGGTATAGCGGATGATAGGGACGATATTCGACCGGTCCCAACCAGAGGTCGTAGTCGATGTGACCCGGTACCGGAACGATGTCGACCGGATACGGCTTGGCAACATGCTCCGTGCTGACCCAGACATGCACCTCGGCCACCTTGCCGATGGTGCCCGACTGGATCTCCTCGACGACACGGCGGTAGTTCTTTCCCGCATGGATCTGGGTTCCCATCTGCGTTGCCAATGCCTTGCTCGCAGCCTTTTCCTTGAGGAAGCGGGCTTCTGAAACGGTATGGGTCAACGGCTTCTCGCAATAGACATGAAGGTCACGATCCATCGCATGACTGGCGATCACCGCATGCGAATGATCCGGAGTGCTGATGACCACCGCATCCAGGTCACGGTTCTTGAGCAGTCGCCGATAGTCCGTGTAGGTCCTCGCCTTCGGAAAGCGCTCCGCCGCCTTGGCCAGGTAGGTCTGATCGATGTCACAGAGCGCCACAATGTTCTCCCCAGCCACGCCGTTGAGATTCGCACCTCCCCGGTGATTCACACCAATGACGCCGATGTTCAGCTTCTCATTGACGGAGTCCGGGCTCTTCACGAAGGGCTTGGCTACGGCACCGGTAACGGAACCGAGGCCCAGTGCGGCCAGCGTCGATCTGGAGAGGAAGTCGCGACGTTTCATGCGGATAACAGGATCAGAATCAGAGGGGTCTCAGGAAGATGTTCTTGAAGTGAACCACATCCTTGTGGGCCTGAAGCTCGATCGGGCCATAGGGGTAGATCTCCTTGTCCCGCTCCCAGTAGTTTTCCATGATGATGCCATCACGCTTCTTCGGATCCCAGGTGACGGTCTCGTTGTTCAGGAGGACCATGACCTTGTTGTCGATCATGACGATGTGGAAACGGTTCCATGAACCCACGAAGTGATCCGCACGCTCGATGGGTTCGGAGGGATGGATCTTGTTGTTGAAGAGTCCACCGGAACCGACCGGCTTGTCCCACATCTGCACCTGAGGGGAACCACGGAGGTAGATTCCGCTGTCGCCACCCTCATAGATCTTCCAGTCACAGATCAGCTCGAAGTCGCCGTAATCCCATGAGGTGCAGAGGTTGTCGAACTTCTTTCCGATGTAGGTCAGCGCCCCATCCACGACGCGCCAGTTCTTGGCTGCCAGTTCATCGGCGTCGACCTGCTTCTCGGCCCAGGTGTCGATGTCCATTTCGGCGCGCTTCTTGGGATTCTCCACCAATCCCTGCCAGCCCTCGAGGTCACGTCCGTTGAACAGCGCCTTGAAGCCGGCGGGCGGCAGGTTGTCGACGATGGGCTTGGGAAGTTCCTTGACCCGGATGTTGCGGTAGGCGACCCAGTCGTTGTGCCCCAGGAAACCGATGTGCCCCTTCTCGCGAAGGATGCCCGGATGACTGAAGAGCGCCTTGGGGTCCGTGATGTCGTTCAGGTCGGTATCCACGATGGTGGTTCCGTTCAGCACGACGCGCACCTTGCGTCCAACACAGGTGATCTCCTGGCTGTTCCACTCACCAACAGGGTTGAGGTAGCCTCGCTTGGCTGGCACAAGCCCGTAGATGGAACCATGAAACTGGTAGTCCTTGAGGTTGGCGTACTTCTCAGCGGTGTTGTCGATCGTCTGGATCTCGGTACCGTAGTAGGCAAGGCTTCCTGCCTTCATCGGCGTCCGGATGCCGATGCCGTTGTTTGAACCGGGCTTCAGCTTGAAGTCGAGCCTGAGGATAAAGTCCGCGAATTCCTGCTCGGTCAGGAGGTTCCCACCACCTCCCTCGGCACAGACGATGGCTCCGTCCTCGACGGAATAGCCATCTCCCTTGGGGGCCAGGAGCTTCCAGCCGTCCAGCGTCTTGCCGTCAAAGAGACTGACAAAGCCGGGTTCCAACCGGACGGCGCCATCCTCGGTCGGTGTGGAACAGGACGTGAAGAGCAGCCCCCCCAGAAGCAGGGCGGCAGGGGCAATGAGGGAGTGGATGATGTGTTTCTTGAACATGTTCTGAAAAACGGGTCGCTGAATATGAGCAGGCTCTTGAATGCCACCAAGGGTGTCAAGTTCGCTTGCTAAACGCCCGATTATGAACCATGGAGAGGTTCCGGTCATGGTGGACCTGTTGGTGACATGCAGTTCATGAAGCGCATCAACGTCATTCCGATCCTTCTGATCGCGGCACTTCTGGGAGGGCTCGCGCTCTTCAGCAGGCAACCCTCGTTTCCTCCCGTCGTAGGCGGCATGACCGCCCGGAATCAGCTCCTCTCGGTCTCCACTGGCAACTACAGCGACCTGGGAAAGGCGGAGAAGGCATTCATCGAGGCAGGCACTTCAGCGCTGCCGGAACTCGTTTACCTGGTTCGCAGCATGGACAACCCCATCCATGTCCGGCTGCACGGACGTTTCGGTAAACATTTCCCCAACCTGATCAACCCACCCAGGGCACACTCCATCCGTGCGCGATCCGCTGCCGCCATCGGACTGCTCGGCAAGAACGCCTTTGGTGCCACGCCCGCACTGCTTGCCGCAATGGGCGACGACTACATGCCCGTTGCGAACGAGGCGCGAAGGGCACTCTCTCGCATCGGCGTGCAGGCTCTTCCCATCGCTATCGAGGTCCTGGACACGGGCCCCGAAGAAGCGAGAGCAGCCGCAGCCGAACTGCTGGGATCCTCCGAAGGCATGATTATCCACCTGAACCCTGAAATCAGAAGAAGCCTTCTGGCAGGGCTTGATGTTGATGACACAAGCCTCCTGAACGAATGCATGAAGTCCCTTGGGAAGGTGGGGCTCGGATCCAGCGAGGAAGTCGAAAGACTGACTCCGTTCCTGTTTCATTCCGACACGGAACTCAGGGCGGAGACCGCCAGGACCCTCGGCCTCTGCGGCATGGCGTCCGGAGACGCCCTATCCTCACTCAAGCTCGCCTTCACCGACAGGTCCTCACGCGTCCGATTCGAGGCGGCTCGTTCCTTCTGGCTTCTTTCAAGAAGGGCGCCTCCCGCGCTTCCGGTTTTGCAGGCCTGCCTCCATCATCCTGAGACACGGTGGCAGGCGATCCTCGCACTCGGCCAGATGGGTTCGGATGCCATCCCTGCCCTGCCGGCATTGATGGAGGAGATGAAAAGCGAAAGAATGCACCGTCCCTTCAGGACTCCGCCAGCGACCGCCTTTGCGGTTGGCAACATCGGCCCGGCAGCCCTGCCCCACCTCTATCAGGGCATCCTGGATCCCGATCCCAAGGTCAGGATCTGCTCGGCGCTGGCCATCGGCTACATGAAGTGGCCCGACAAGGAACCCGCAGCCCGACTTCAGGATCTACTGACCGACAAGGAAATGCTTGTCCGCCACGCCGCCGCCTACGGACTGGCCAACAAGAAAATCAAGGCCCCCGCGATGACCTCTGTCCTCACCGACATGCTCTACTCGGAGGACGACTACCTGAGATCTCTGGCGATGGATTCCCTCCGAAACGTGGCACCCGAAGTCGCCTATCGGTTGAAGGATCTCGAGTAGGAAGATCCGAGATCTACTCCACCGTGACCGGTTCCGTATGGAGGATCTCGAGGTGTTTTCCGAATTCCTCACCGATGAAGGTGGAGAACATCATGGAGCTGAGCCTTTTGTTCTTCGGAATCTCAAAGCGCACAACAAGGTCGCCTGTTCCTGAAGCCTTCTCCACCTTGCGATCGATCCGTTTTCCCGTCCCATCCTTCAATGTCACGTGAAGCAACTGCTCACCCAGCCTTTTCGGAATCTTGTGATGCACCTTGAGCGCCACCATTCCGTCGGAACCATCGCTGTCTTCCACGGAAAGTTGGATCAGGCCCTTCATTCTCTTGGGCGCATTGCTTCCCTTGGCCCCCTTGCCCTTTGAGCTCCTACGATCTGCCGACTCCTTCTCCACGCGCGCCATGTAGGCCTTGCGGATCGCAACATTGTTGAGGTTCTGGAACGGTTCCAGAAGGTGATCTCCCGACTTGTTCATGACCTCCTCCAGCATGCGACGATGCTCAGCCAACTGCTTTTGGAACCGCGGATCATCGATCAGGTTGTTCAGGTTGTCCGGGTCGTTTTCGACGTCATAGAACTCCTCGAGGACGCGATGTTCGAAAAGATCCAGTCGCTTCGCCATGGCCGGATCCTTCTCTGCGAGGGCCTTCATTCTCTTGTAGGTCAGGGTCCCGGTCGTGGCGGTCCTGAAGACGTTCTTTCCATCGG
>CAZKNW010000335.1:0-4940 GCA_964554035.1 uncultured Verrucomicrobiota bacterium | reverse complement strand
AACGGAGTCTGGTTCGAGGCTGATGTCCTTAAGGGCCAGAAGACCGGCTTCTTCCTGGACCAGCGTGATAACCGCCTCCGCATCAGCAGCCTTGCCTTGGGAAAGCAGGTCCTCAATGCCTTCAGCTTTTCAGGTGGCTTCTCTCTTCTCGCCGCGGCCGGAGGGGCCTCCTCAGTGACGGATCTCGACATCAGTCGCCATGCGCTGGAAAGCGCTCAACGCAACTGGCTGCTCAACAAAGGGAACATGCGGATCTCGCAATGTCGGCACAAGACCGTCCAAGCGGATGTCTTCAAGTGGTTCAAGGGGGACCCGGATCAAACCTTTGATGTGGTGATCGTGGATCCACCCTCACTGGCGAAGAAGGAGAGGGAGCGTCAAGGTGCCCTTCAGGCCTACCACCAGCTTGCCTTGGGTGCGATTCAAAGGGTATCGCGAGGAGGGATCCTTCTCGCCTGTTCCTGCTCCGCTCATGTAGGGGCCGATGAGTTCTTTGAGGTTGTTCGATCTGCCGCAAGGGAGTCCGGCCGGTCTTGGAGGGAACTTGAGACCTCCGGCCATCCTGAGGACCATCCACAGCTCGATTGTTTTCCTGAGGCTGCCTACCTCAAGGGCATCTACTTGAGCTTCGAAGATTGAGCGTTTCCGACCGATTGAAGGATTGAATCCGTAGCCCACCCCGGACGAAGCTCAAAGCCATGCCTTTGGGAGAAGTGGCCGTCATTTCAACAGCTGTTGCCGCATTCCTGCTTTGGAGTGTGGCTGTTTATCTGGATCTGGAAACAGGGAGCGATAACGGGCGGAAATGGGTTGGAAGGATCTGGACGTCGGGAGCGATCGTGATGGCTGTTCACGTGTTGCTGGCATTTCATGTGCATCATCAGTGGAGTCATGATGAAGCGGTTGTGGCAACCGCCGCTCAGACGAGAGAAGTCCTTGGGGTCGAATGGGGTGGTGGCCTTTGGTTCAACCATGTCCTGGTATTGGTCTGGCTGGCGGATTCCGCTTGGCGTGCCTTGGATCTGAAGAGCTACGAAAACCGTCCTTGCCACGTGCATGCAGTTATCCACCTCTATCTTGCTTTCATGTGGTTCAACGCAACGGTGGTCTTTGGATCTGGATCGAGAATCCTTGGGGTGCCGGTCTTTGCGATCCTGGCCCTACGTTTCATTCCGAAGATCCGGAGGAAAGGGTGATGCTTTCTTGGGTTGCTATGATTGGTCGTCTCCCTGATCGACCAGCTCGATGTTCAAGACGGAATCGCTTCCAACCCCTTCGATCTGACCCTTGAAAGCCTTGAGGCTCCGAACGAAGTCCGTCAGGGATTTGCCCACTTCCGGGCGTGGTAGCCTGTAGGCAGAGCAACCCAGTTCGTGCGTCTTGAAACTTTCAAAAAGTTCCGGAGGAAGGTCCTCCTTGGCAACGATGCAGAAATCTTCCTGTTTACCTCTTAAAAAACGGCTGGGTGCCATTTCCTTCCTAGGGATGTGGTAGAAGTCAGCCTCAGGAAAGAGACAGGAAATGGCGTCCGGCCACATGGTGATGGAGCCAAAGACCCCGTCGATGAGACCATACCAGATCTTGGGCAAAAAGATGTCGTCGCCAAAATCCTCCTGTTGCTTCTGGCGATGGAAATTCCAAAGCCAGGCCGCCTCCAGTTCAGCGGTCTTCTTGGTGAACGGAGGCGGTTGATCCTTGTTGGATTTGAGGACAGCGCGGTAACCGAAGGCGTTTCCCGCATTCCACCCCTTGATGAAACCCTCGGGAGAATAAGGCCCCTCTTCCATGCCATCCATCTGGGGATCGTAGATGCTACATCCGAAATACCCGACGAAACGAGTGACCTCAGATTCAGCCTCCAAAGCGAAATAGTGAGGGCGGTAGTAGTTCATGTTGAATGCCACCGAGCCGCCTGGTTCCTCTCCTCCTTCGGATTCCGGTTCGCTGTATTCGAAGGAGAAGTAGACTCCGGTTTCCTGATTCGTGTAGAAGGCCTGGCCTGATGTCAGCTCATAGAATGGACGCCCTGCGAAGTAGGCGTTGAAGTCTGCCTCAGGGATGTTCGGAGACGTGAAAAAGAGATCGTATCTCATGGATCACAGAGTGGGTTGCCGGAAGACTTAACTGAAAACCACGTTCAGGGCGATACCATGATCTTCCTAGTCAGAGCGTTGCTGAACTTGGGAGGTGCCAGACTGTAAGTCCCTGGCGGCCTCGGCCGGGGTCTCCGTTTCCAGTGTGATATGCTCGAAATGCTCCTGATCAAGGAGTGCCCGCACCTTGGCTTTGACGGATGCTGGATCGTCGACAGAGTCATGAAGGACCAGGTGAACACTCAGTACATGGCTTTCTCCGTCGATGGACCAGCAATGAACGTGATGCACGGATTCGATCTCCTCCATGGCGCAGACCTTCTTCTCGAAATCAGCCACGTCGAAGTCAGAAGGGGCCTTCTGCAGAATCACATCGGTCACCCTCATGAGGTTCCTGCCCACATGGGAAAGTACAAAGAGGGATATCCCGATGGACAGGATTGGATCAATGATCTTCAGGTTCCAGATGCCGATAATGGAGGCGCCGACGAGGACAGCGACCCATCCGAGCATGTCTTCCATCAGATGCCAGCTGACCAGCTTCTCGGTCAGGGACTTACCGGTCTTCATGCGGAGGACGGCAGCACCGTTGAAAAGAATGCCGAGCACAGCCAGACCGAGCATACCCGGCACATGGACCTCCTCTGGGGCGGCCAACCTTCCAATGGCATGGTAGAGGACAAACCCTAATCCGCCTAGAAGCGTGATCCCGGTGATGAGGCCGCCCAAAAGCCGGAATCGTCGATAACCATAAGTATAAAACGGGGTGTGCTCCCGGTGGGAAACCCTCTCGAAATACCAAGCGAGGCCCAGTGAAATGGAGTCACCCATGTCATGGACGGCGTCCGTCAGGATGGCGATGCTGTTGGTGAAGATCCCCCCGGCGATCTCGAGGAGTGTAAAGCCGAAGTTCAGAAAGAAGGCGACGCGGAGATTGTCCTCGCTCTGGTGATCGTGACTGTGTTGGTGCCCGGACATGCCTCGCTGCGCGATTCAACTCGGGACAGGATAGGAGGTTGGGCGGATTCAACCAGTCGAATCGAATCAAGGAATCTGGCCGAAGAGGATCAGATGCCGGCCGTTGAGGTGTCCACACCGCCTCCATGATCTACTGAATGGTCTAGGTGAAGCCGGTGATCGTCGGACACATGAGAGCGTTGCGTCAGGGGGACTTCAGAACAAACCCAGGAGTGAAATCCCCAGAGCAAACAGAAGACGGTTCTATTCTCGAAAAGTAACGGAAAGATCAGAAACATTGAGCCAGAAAGGATAATGATTGCCCACCAGTCTTCTGAACCGGATATGATCATTAGACTGGGTCCCATCAGCAAAGCAACGACACCATAAGCGAAGAGCGTGGAATCGTCGGGCCATACGAGGAGAAGAGAGATGAACCAGGCAATGGCGAATCCAGTCAGTGCCCTGGTGATTGCGGGACGGGCGTCTATGCCACCGTGGTTAGAGTCGATACCTTCCTTCATCTGCTTAAGGATCGCAGATTCAAGGATGGTTTGAATTATAGACAGACCACAGAGTTTGTAGTCACCACCTTAGCTTGTTGAGGATGGCTTCGAGGCAGCCTTCCTTTGATTTCTGCCAGGAATACCAGGGAAGGGGGAAGAGATTCATTCCGGAGCGTTGGAGGATTCGGTAGCGTTCGAAGTCGAAGGCGGGGGCGTATCTCCCCGGATGGCCGATGAGATCGATGCCGAGGTGGTTGCCGTGTTTCTGGACCAGCAGGTCGATCTCCATTCCCGCATGAGGCCAGGCTCGGAAGCATTGACAGCCATTGAGTTCCAACTGCCTTTGGACATCCTGCATGAAGGGATCGGTTTCGCCTTCGGGAATCACCACGGACTGGCGCTGGATCGCATGCCTGAGATAACTGCCAAGCAGGCTTTCATAGGAGAGTGCGTCCGGGTTCAGGGAGAAGAAGACCCGTTGCTGGCTTCGGGCGCGGGTGATGGCAACATTGAAGACGTCATCGCGTTCGACAAAGCGCAGGCTCATGTGCGGGGCATCACCATCAAGGGCGAAGGAGATCAGCATGATGTCGCGTTCCTCACCCTGGAATCCGTGTGCGGTGCCGATGAGAAGGTTGTGGATGGTGATGGCGTCAGATGGGAGTCGTGTCTGCAGTGTTTGCTGAAGAAGATCGACCTGTGCCCGGAAGGGTGAAATGACGCCGATGCTGCTTCGTTGATCCCGTGGTTGCTCCTTCTCGTGATCGATGATGTCTATGATGGTCCTGAGAACCTCATCGGCTTCCTTTTGGTTGGAGCCGTCCTTGGCCCTCGTTCCCCCCACGCCATGAACGAATATGGCGCGTTCGTTTCGCTTGCTGGGATGCCCGGTCATCAGTTTCAGGGAGCGGCGATAGAAACGTTCGTTGCTGAACTCGATGATGTGTGGATGGCTTCGAAAATGTTCATCCAGCAGGGTCTTCCGATCCGGCTCGACCACCTGATCCAGCGCGACATCCAGAATGCTTCTTTCGCGATAGTTGAAGGCATCGAGATCCTCGGCATCGAGGTCCTGACGTCGGGCCAGTTTTGCCATGCGGTCACGGGCAAGAAAGGAGACGTGTCTCAGCTGCTTGGGATCGCCACACAAGACCACGCGTTTCGCGCGGTGCAGGGCTGGCAGGGTCGTGGCGATGTCGCACTGGCTGGCCTCATCGATGATGACCACGTCGAAGAAATCCTTCTTCAGCGGAATCAGGTCACGAAGACTGGAGAGTGGACACATCCAGATGGGAAAAGTCTGCCGGAGAATCTCGAGGCCTGTTCCATCGTACCACTGCTCACGGCGTGAACTGGATCGGGAGCGAAGGGCCTTTTCGAAATC
>CAZKNW010000334.1:0-4950 GCA_964554035.1 uncultured Verrucomicrobiota bacterium | reverse complement strand
CTCGGCCGACTTCTCGCCCTTCGGTGAGGGACTGTCAACGGCGACAAAGTCCACCGCCTCGGCAAGATCGAACTGGTCGATGTCCGTCGCGAAGGGACGAATGGTGGTGGTGACGGGAACATCGGGATGAAGCTCGTGAAGCAGGTCCACCTGCATGCTGACATAGGCCACGCAGGTATCGCTGGAGAAACGCTTCCAGTCGGTAATCAGGGCCGGGTTATGGACCGCAGGGGCCCGCATGGGCATGGGGACCTGGTCGAAGTCGGTCACCACCTGCCCCCAGAAGCAGAGACCCATCTTGTCATTGAGGTTCTCCACCGTCTCATACTTCTGTCTCAACCAGGCATGCCAGTCACGCCTGGTCTCCGGGTTGAAGGAACAGTCGGTGTTGTGCCTGCCAATGCCGTTGTCGATCTGCCAGGCGATCAGGGCCTCGTGGTTTCCCAAGGCGGCGGACATTTCCCGGATCACCTTCTTGGAAAAGTCCCAGTAACGGTCGCTGTTCAGGCAGTATGCCCGACGCGTGCCCTCCCTCCTGGGCAGGCCGTCCTCATCCAGCGGCAGGATCTCAGGATATTTCTGAAGCAGCCAGACAGGAGGAGCCGCCGTGGGTGTCGCCAGAATGATCTTCAGTCCCGCCTTGGCAAAGACATCCATCGCCCGCCTCAGCCAGGCAAAGTCATATTTGCCCTCCGTTCTCTCGGAGAGGCCCCAGCTGAATTCCCCCATTCGGACGGTGTTGATGCCGGCCTTGACCATGAGTTCGGCATCCGTCTCCCATCGGGATTCGGGTTTTTCTTCAGTTCCATCGTGGGGGTAGACCCACTGCTCGGGGTAATAGGCAGCTCCAACAAACATAACGGCTCAAATCTTGAGGTTGAAAAGGGATACAACGGATTTGTGGCATCAGGAAGGTTCGCCGACGATTACGTCCGCACAGAAAACGACCACTGCTCACTTGCAGCGAAGCTCTCTGGGACCACGATCACAGTGTGGAAAAGCCGCACCTCAAGGGCAATGACTTTTTTGTAAGTCGGTGGTAAATCCCGATCTGAAGTCAGGCCGGGCAACGTCCGCCCCGGCGAATCATCTACCGGGTACGGAAGTTTGCGCCCCAATACGACGATCCACATTGCGGGTCACAATGACCCGGAACTGCTCGTTCCCGATGCTGTTGGCCCACTCGAGGGCCACTTCAGGAAATTTCCCCGCAATGCCATGGGCAAAGCCATTGATTGCAAAGTCCTTGTCGCGACCTGGAGGCATGTCATTGATGTAGGCCACAACCGAATCCATATCGACACCACCCACGCCACCGCCCAACTGACCGAAGGCGGCGGACAGGGCGTTTCCACGGCTCTTGGGGCTATCGAGCGAGAAAGCCATCTCCACCGCCCCAAAGGGATCCTCCTTGAACATGCCCTTCTCAATGATCCGCTGAACGGCCGCGCTTTGAATATCGGGATCGTCAATCTGATTGAACCAGACAGCAAGAGCCTCAGGATCATACCGCGACACAAACCTTTCGGTCAGCTCGCGCATCATCGCTTCACCCTTCAGCGGATCCTCCTTCATCAGGGTCTCCACAAGCTTCATCGCGGCAATCTCAGGATTTTCACCACCTGGACCCGGCTGCAGCGACTGGAGCAACCCTTCGGAAAGGCGGTCGAGAAACTGCTGCTCGCTGAGATTGGCATCCGCCAGGTATTTCTGGATCAGCGGATCACCACGAACATCCATTTGCCTGAGCCAGTCCGAAGCCGCGGCATGGTCCTTCTCCGCCCAACCCCTCAGGGCAAGGGCGGCATCGCGGTCAGAACGCAGAATCAATTCCTGAATCATATCGCCACCACCCAGCTCGCCCAACTTTTGGTAGAGCCGAGCCCGATCCTGTCTGGACATTTTCGCACCCTTCATGGTCTCCAGCGCCACCAAGGCATTCTCAGGGGTCAGCGAACGTAGCAGCTCCTGAAAGGCATTCTCATCCCCTTCCACATGACGCCTGAAAAGTTCCTTCCACATCTCCTCTTCCGTCGCCTGCTCCGCCTTGGATTGATTGGCTTCCGCTCGTGCCTTGAAACGCGCAGCTTGTTTGGCGGCAGCATCATGCTGCAGCGGCCCCTTTTCCCCTTCGATCACAAAAGATGAACTGTCATGCGCAACCTCTGATTCAGAGAGCTGCTCCACCTCCCCTAAAGAGCCCGTCTCTTCCGGCACAGGCGAATCATTAGACCTGAAGAGACCTGCAATCAGGAGAGGCAAGACAAACGCAACGACAAGAATCCCCACAAGGGACCTTTTGCTTGTTGTTTCTTGAGAAGACCGTTTCATTGCAAGATCGCGTCGGCAATGGATTGCTGTCGACCATCAATTTGATCACTTCGACGGTCAAGTGGTTAGTGTAGCTGAACGGTCAGCTACAAAGGCGATCGCCGCCCCTCCGGGGCTCACGTTTTTTGGGGGCAATACCGGTGGCTTACGCACACCGGCTACCATCTGTCGGCCCTCCAAGCCTTCAGATTCGAGTTCTCGCGAAACTGGGTCATCCGACTATAAAAGAAAGGGAGCTATACCCCCTTCTTTGCCTTGGCCTTTTTCTTGGGACGGATGCGCAGCACGTAGCCATTCACACTCGGTTCATCGAGGGTCATGTGCATCTTCTTGGCGTCATACTTCTTGGCGGCCTTCTTGGCGACCTCCTCGAAGGGGGAGCGGCCCGGGTCGGAAATCAGGATCTCCTTCACTCCGGCATCCATGGCCTTCTGGATCATCTTCCAGAGCGGCTTGATCAGTTCGTCCCAGAAGCAGATGTCGGCGCCCGTGATCAACTTGTAGTCCGAGAGTTCCGATAGGGTGAGTTTCTCGTAGCGGGACTGGAAGTAGTTCAGTGGAGCCTCATTGATCTCCGAGTGCAGCTTGAGGAAAGGGAAGACTTCATCATCCGCATCCATGCAGACCACCTTGGCCTTCTGGACCTTCGAGCAGTAGATGCCCACAGGGCCCCAACCACAACCAACGTCGAGAACAGGCGTCTTCTTCTTGAGGGGATTTTCCTCCAGATAGCTCATGATGAGCAGGCTGGTGTTCCAGTTCTTGGTCCCGTGAATGGACGGCTCGTGCTTGCGCTTGAGGCGTCGGATATCCCTGTGCCCCGACTTGAGGAGGGTGATCCCAAAAGCCTCCCGCGCATGCTTCATCGACTCGTCCTTCTTCTTCCTCGCTGCCATGGGTTGATAAAGAGCCGACAAGGCTTCAGCGAAGCAAGACCAAAGGTCCTGAAAGTTGGGTATGCCACAGATTTCCCCGCAGTCGCGGGACAGGCAGAGGACCCACAGATTCAACAAGGAGGAAGATTCAAAGGCAGAGAAGCCGGATAGTCTTTCCCGCAGATTCAGAAAGGCCGCAGATGGACTGTTCATCGTGAACCCGATTCCCATGCCTTACACTATTGCCGCAGGACACGTTCTTCCGGGAGGTTCAGGAGTGCATGCGGCTTGCCGCCGCCCTTGATGGGTACTCGGATTCAACCCAATCAGTAGAAGAGGCCGGAAGCGTTGGGCGATGAGGTTCTTCGAGATTCGGTCTTGTTGGAAACCTTGACCAGAGGGACCGCGAACAGAAGAGCGGTGGCAAGCCACGTGCAGTCCTTACCCTGTCGGAGACCGTAAGACCAGAGCAACTCCACTGACCCGTGGCGCAGGCGCCTTACTGCAACTGTTCGGTAGCCCAGACGGTGAGCTTTTCGCGGAAGATCTTGGAGTTGTGACGGATGTCGACCGGGAAGGAGGGGTGGAAGAGGATGGTCTTCACATCGGCGGTCAGTGAACGCTGTCCTCCGAGCTTCAGGAGTTCCTTTTCGATTTCCGGGCGCCTTGTTTCTGCCACGTTTGGATTGAGTTCCACGCAAAGCACTGGTTTCGGGAGTCCTTCGATTTCAACACCGACCAAAGCCGTCCGAAAAACGTCGGGATGGGTGTTGAAAACAGATTCTACGGGAATCGTAAAGTGGGTCAGATCTCCACCCTTGGCTTTCTGACCACAAATCACCCGATGGGTCTTTCGACCACAGAACCACAGATCGCCCTTTTCATCGAAATAACCCACATCGCCCATTCGGTGCCAGAAGCTTTCTCCATCAGGGATCTTCGCGAGTCGTGTTGACTCCTCCCGCTTGAAATACTCGCGGGTGACATTGTCGCCCTTGACCACGATCTCTCCAATCTCGCCAACGGGAAGCTGTCCCGCATCCGACCAGTCACCAATGGGCTGATCCGTAATGTCGATGATGCGAACATCGATCCCGTCCACCGGCCTGCCCACGCAGACACCTTTGCCATCCGCCGTCAGGGCCGCCGTTTTGTTCAGGACCTGGTGACTCCCGATGGAGGCGACCGGCAACGCCTCGGTCGCACCGTAGGGTGTGAAGATCTGCGTATCCGGATTGAGCATGCTGGAGAAGGCCCTCAATGAGTCCTCCCTCGCCGGGGCTCCCGCTGAGATCACGCGTTTCAGGGAAGGCAGCTTTACCCCGTGTTCCCTGCCCCAGAAACCCACCCTGCGGATCAGGGCCGGAGATCCAAACATGTTGGTCACCTGGTAGTGTTTCACGGCCTCGATGATCTTCTCCGGATCCACGGAACCCGGCTTGGTGAAGTCCATGTCCGGAATCACCGAGGACATGCCCAGGGCAGGAGCAAAAAGCGCGAAAAGGGGAAAGGTGGGAAGGTCTATGTCACCCGGTTCGATCCCGTAGACCGCCTTCAGCTTCCTGACCTGGTCCTGGAAGATGCCATGGGTATAGACGACGCCCTTGGGCACCCCGGTGCTGCCGCTGGTGAACAGGATGGCGGCCGCATCAGCCGGTTCGGGAGCAACGCACATTCCCTCCCCACCGTTCAGCTCCATTACCACGTCCCCGACATGGGCCACCTGCTTGAGTGTTTGTCCGCC